>JAOUGF010000544.1 GCA_029857925.1 Gammaproteobacteria bacterium | reverse complement strand
CGCTGCCAACCCGCCCACGGCCAGGCCTGCGCCACTCATCTGCAGGAATCGTCTACGCTTCATTATGCATTCTCCACCTACAACTAATGTGACCGAGGTCGCCGGTGCTGGACAGCGGCGCCATTGTACTGCCTAAATCTTAAATTTATAGCCTAACCACACTGGATACACAATGATGGCCGCTAGCACGCGGCACACATTGCGGTTGGCACGCAAACGCATGCAAGGAAGCTACTAATGAAATTCTAAAGTAGGTCACTAGGCAACTTCTTTGCAGCAAATATCAAATTGGTTTAGGATGGCCCAATCTGTGTGATTTTTAAAGGAAACCGCGTATGGAAAAAGTAGAGTCACTGGTCGCAACATTGTCGGGTTGGGTATGGGGCCCGCCGATGTTGATCTTGCTTATCGGCACCGGCCTTTATTTGAGTTTCATACTGCGCGGCATACAATTTCGCGCCTTTGTCCATGCCTTCAAACTCATTTGGCATAAGGAACACGCGGGGGATGGCGATATCAGTCATTTCGCGGCGCTGATGACCGCGCTCGCCGCCACAGTAGGCATAGGTAATATCGTAGGCGTCGCGACCGCGATTTCTTTGGGCGGTCCAGGCGCGGTGTTTTGGATGTGGGTTTCGGGCCTGGTGGGCATGGCCACCAAATATTCTGAGGCCGTACTGGCGGTAAAATATCGCGAAAAAGGCCCACATGGGATGCGCGGCGGCCCGATGTATTATCTTGCCAAGGGCGCCAACCTACCGAAACTAGGTTGGATTTTCGCCTTTTTTACCGCGCTCGCGACTTTTGGCATCGGTAATATGACGCAGGCCAATGCGGTCGCAAAGATCTTCGAATCCACATTTGACATCGAACCCTGGATCACCGGCACCGTGTTGATGTTGCTGACCGGTTTGGTCATCTTGGGTGGTATCAAATCCATCGCGCGCTTTTCGTCGTACCTTGTGCCGTTCATGATCGTGGGCTATATCAGTGCGGCGGTGCTGGTGTTGGCGCTCAATGCACCCGCAATTCCAGATGCGATCGCGTTGATTTTCAATCACGCCTTTTCTCCGATTGCCGCGAGTGGCGGCTTTGCGGGCGCCGCGGTCGCGGCCGCAATCCGTTTCGGCATCGCGCGCGGCGTGTTTTCCAACGAATCCGGTCTAGGTTCGGCGCCCATCGCGGCGGCCGCCGCGCGTACCCAAGACCCGGTTAAACAGGCCTTGGTCAGTATGACACAAACCTTTATCGACACCCTGGTGGTGTGTTCGATGACGGCCTTGGTGATATTGACCAGCAAATCTTGGTTGCTGGGTGTACCGGCAAGCGAACTTACCAGTGCGAGTTTTGGCGAGACGCTGGGCCTTCCTGGCGTCGTGGTCGTCGCGGTTGCAACCTGTTTATTTGCATATTCAACATTGATCGGTTGGAATTATTACGGCGAAAAAGCCATAGAATATATCGCGGGCGCACGCGCGATCATGCCTTACCGCGTGGTGTTTGTGTGCATCGTAATCGTCGGCGCGACCACGAAGCTAGAATTCGTATGGAATTTTTCGGACTTAATGAATGGCATGATGGCGATTCCCAACTTGATCGGGCTATTGATTTTATCGAAGGTGATAAAACAAGAAACCGACCGTTATTTTAAAGAGAAAAAATGACCCGTAGGGTGGTTAACGGCGGTTGCCAGGTTCAAGCGGATGTGAATAATTCGTCGATTTCCGCGACCAGTGTGGGCGGAATCTTTTGCGCCGCGTCCACCCAAGCGTACATTTTTTCGACAGTCAACGCATAATCGTCGATGTCTATTTTATCGACCTCACCGCGCTGCGCGCTGACCAATACCTTTTTTGCCGCCAGGTCGGTGGGGCCGAACGCGTCCAACAACGGCTGGAACCGCCAAATAACCCCTTTTTTACCTTCTATTAGGGTCATGCGTTCGCGGATGTCCATGCGTATCGGATATTCCATGCGGCTTTTGGCGATCTGCCATGCCAACACCCCTAACACCGTGCTCGGCACCATGGTGATCCAGGTCAGTTTGTTGAACGTATTGTTATCCAAAAATTGATGCATCCATCCGTAGATCGCGCCTGCATAGGTCAGCCCGTACAATACGCTGGCCACCGCAACGCCGACCAATATGGCCTTTGGGCGCTGCGGTTTTACGCGTGTCGGATAATCGAATTGCGTGCGTTCGAAATGGCGTTCTAGGCGCCGCAATATTTCGCGTTTGGTGCCGCGCGCGGTGGGGTTGCTGGATTTGCTCATGGGTTTCCTGGCGTACGATCGGGCGGATATAATAAGGGTAGCGGCAAGGCCTCCGGCGTATGTGCCTCGTCGCTGTGGATTGGCAGTGTATCGAAT
>JAOUGF010000543.1 GCA_029857925.1 Gammaproteobacteria bacterium | reverse complement strand
CTGGGGTCGCCGGCTTCGCGTTGGGCCTTCGGGGTTTTTCCTGCGGTGGGATGAAACCCCGCCTAAATGATCACCTTGTTGTTCCTGCACGCTTCGTCATGCGCGCCGGTCCACACCATCACCGTGTTTTGGCGGTATCTCGCGCCGCTTTTGCCCTGGGCGATCACCTTGTTGTCGTTCAGGTCGGTGAAGGTGTAGCCGCTCTCCCGCCATTCGAACGCGTAGTCGTGGTCTGGGTTGAGGGCGGGCGCCTCGGCCCATGCGACGCTGCTCCACACCACCCACATCAACATGCCCGCCAAGGTTTTCTTGCTCGCCATGGTCATTGGTTCACTCCCATTTATTTCTTTGCGCCGTCACGCACAGGATAACCCACACAGAATGCAAGAATCGTTGCGGTTTGCGCTGCATTGTCGGGTGTTTCTCAACCGTTTGGGGAAGGGGTAGGTTGGGCTGTGGAGTCCACTGTATCATCGGGAAAAATTAGTGAGGGTGTAGAAGCGCTGTATCTCATTCGTTGCGATCTATGGTGATTTTCGTAACGCCGAACAGTGAAAGTACCCGCTCGCGGGTGGATATTATAATCTCCTCGCTGCCGCCATAAATGCTTTCTTTTGGGCGAAATACTATTCACCTGGGCGGAGACGCGGCTCATGCCAATACGAAACGACGCCTTTTTCTCATCATGTTAATCTCCGCATTCCCCCTCGTTCCGTCATCCGATGACTTGCCTAAGTTCAATATACCGTTTATTCTGGTAGTTGACTCCCAATTGCACGGTGACCTATGTTCCAGCGCACACTTGAACAAGCTATCTATCTGATAAACAAAACTTTTCCTGTACTGTTGCTGACGGGCCCACGACAGGTAGGGAAAACCACCTTGCTCGACATGTGTGCTGGGGAGGGCCGCCAATATGTCACCCTGGACGATCTCCAACAACGTGAACTTGCCCGCACCGATCCCACGCTGTTTTTACAGACGCATGGCACGCCGTTGACGATAGATGAGGTGCAATACGCACCCGAATTATTTAGCGCGATCAAGCTCGTCGTCGACAAAGAAAAACGCAATGGACTCTACTGGCTAACAGGTTCGCAAAAATTCCACCTGATGCAAGGCATATCGGAAAGTTTGGCGGGGCGTGTCGCGGTGCTCGATCTGCTGGGGTTGTCGCTAGCCGAAATCGAAGGCCGCGTGGACAAGGCGGCAGCCTTTGTGCCGACACCGGAATGGATTGCGCAGGCGAGGCAACACGCGAGTATCCCACTCACCGTGGCGGCGGTATTCGACCGTATTTGGCGCGGATCATTTCCTAAATTGAATCAAGACCCCGAGATCTCGCGCGATATCTTCTACAAGTCTTATATCGAAACCTATATTCAGCGCGATGTGCGCGACATTATTAAAATCACCGACGACCTTTCGTTCAATAAATTCGTCCGTGCCTGCGCGGCGCGCACCGGCCAGCTACTGAATTTTTCCGATCTTTCGCGCGACGCCGATATCGACCATAAAACCGCCAAATCGTGGTTAGGCGTTTTGGAAACGTCCGGGCTGGTCTATATGTTATTTCCCTATCACAGCAACGTCACGAAACGCTTGGTGAAAACGCCGAAGCTCTATTTCCTCGACACCGGTTTGTGCGCCTACTTGACACGTTGGCCCAACGCGACGTCGCTGGAGGCGGGTGCAATGGCCGGTGCGATATTGGAAACCTGGTTGATCGGCGAAATGCTAAAAAGCTACTGGCATCACGGCGCCGCGGCCCATTTTTATTTTTATCGCGACCAGGATCAACAAGAGATCGATCTATTGATCGAAACCGGTGATGCATTACTCCCCGTCGAATTTAAAAAAACCGCCAGCCCCGCGCGTAACGCGCCAAAGCACTTTCACGTGTTGAATAAACTGGGAAAACCTACCGGTCACGGTGCCGTGATCTGTTTTGTCGAAAAGGATGTTCCGCTGTCGAACGAAGTAACGGCTGTTCCGGTGGGCTATTTGTAAGGGTCTTTACCGCCATTTTTTGGGGAGCGCGGAAACCTCACCCGCAACGCATTCATTCCCCACTCACTTTCCCGTCTGTATCTTTTGTATCATCGGCACAAACTTGGCGGGGATGTAAAGCCGCTGCACCTGAGGGGTGGAAACCGACTATTTCTCGCGGTGGTCTTGCGCCACCAGGATCGCGGGTTTTTCGGGTTGCTCGCAGGCGGCGACCTCGCAGGGAGATCTATTCAATTTGTGCGCTTCTGCCTACGCTTATACGTGGTCAACCGTGCGGGCTGACACGCGACGCAAAGCTACAATAAGCCAACAATTTCAGCATGATATCTTCAAATCGCCTATCGCCAACCTGCTCAGGGCTAA
>JAOUGF010000043.1 GCA_029857925.1 Gammaproteobacteria bacterium | reverse complement strand
ACAGAGTTTACCTTTTTTCTCGCGATGCCGACCTTGATAGGGGCGACGGTGTATGAGCTTTATAAAGAGCGTGCATTGCTAAACATCGACGACCTGGGCATGTGGGCGGTCGGGTTTGCCACGTCATTCGTATCGGCATTTTTATGTGTACGATGGTTATTGCGCTATATCAGCACACATGATTTTACAATTTTTGCGTGGTATCGAATCGCATTTGGTTTGATGGTATTGGGCACATACTATACCGGCATTGTTGATTGGCCAGGGGCCTAGCAGCCTGGCGGACTTAGGGCAGATCTGCTGCGGAATTGGGCATTTTTTTTCGATCCTTTTAGTTATATTGCGACGGCTATTCGCGTCAAACAATCGAAAAAGAGGATAGAACGGAGGCAGGATTGAAGTGGCAGAGCACACATACTTGGCGTGAACAACGCGCATGGAATCCGGTGATGATCGCTGTCGCCGTCGTATGCGCGTTAGTCATTGCATTTGTAGCGACCAAAGGCGAGGATATGCTCGCGTATGCCCAAGGAAAGCGGTTATTGCGCGAGCTTAAGGCGGTGGAAAACGCGCTTTGGGAATACAAAGATAAAACGCGTTATTGGCCCGGTGATTGTAATCGCGACGGTGTATTAAATTACCAACCCGAAAACCGCGTGGAAGCTAAGGTGCAATTGTCTCCCGCCGTGGTGCCGAAGAATGAATCTTGCCAGTCTGAATTCGCAGAGGAAGATCAAAATACAACGTATTCTGATTTGCGCATTGCGCGCTTGTGGGTATACGGCGCGCCAAACAATGTTGCAGCGCGCCATACCGCGGGCGGCATGATACATGTTGGCTCGGTGGAAATCGCATCGAAAAAATTAAACGTTATTGTCGCCTATAATATATCTACACGTTTGGCCAGGATGATAGACGTGCAACTTGACGGAAGTGAAGACGGGGATGCCGGCCGTATTCGGCGATGGGATGAAAAAGCGACCGGCACTCCATGGTTGAGTGCCGATGATGGTGAGCCGACCGCGCTTGTATTTTATTTTGATCAAACCCCGTAATACCCGCGATACCATTCGACAAAGCGCGCAATGCCGCTTTCAATCGGTGTGTTCGGCCGGAACCCGACATCGTCTTGCAGCGCTTGGATATCCGCATAGGTCGCAGGAACATCGCCGGCCTGCAAGGGCAGAAAGTTTTTAATCGCGCGTTTGCCTAAGCAGTTTTCCAGGGTTTCAATATAATGCGACAACTCCACCGGTTGGTTATTGCCGATATTGTAAATACGGTAAGGCGCCAAGCTGGAGGCCGGGTCAGGGTGGTCACCGCTCCATTGTGCGTTCGCCGTCGGTACACGATCCAACGTGCGGATCACACCTTCTACGATATCGTCGATATAGGTAAAATCGCGGCGATGTTTGCCGTTATTAAAGACATCTATCGGTTCACCCGCCAATATTTTGCGTGTAAAAATAAACAACGCCATGTCGGGCCGTCCCCACGGCCCATAGACTGTAAAAAAACGCAGCCCAGTGGTGGGGATACGATAAAGATGGCTGTAGGTGTGGGCCATCAATTCATTTGCCTTTTTTGACGCGGCATACAGGCTTAACGGATGGTCCACGTTATGATGGACGGAAAACGGCATGTTAGTATTCGCGCCGTAGACGGAGCTCGATGACGCATAGACCAGATGCTCTACCTGGTGGTGGCGACTGCCTTCGAGGATATTCATAAAGCCCATGATGTTGGCGTCAATATAGGCGTAGGGATTTTCCAACGAATATCGCACGCCCGCCTGTGCTGCGAGATTGACGACACGCTGGGGTTTATATTGTTTAAATACACGGTCGACCTGTGTGCGGTCTTCTAAGTTGATACGCTCTTCGGTAAATGCCGCATGCGATTTAATCCGTGCTAAACGCGCTTCTTTGAGGGTTGGGTCATAGTAGTTGTTGAGGTTGTCAATGCCAATGACTTCATCACCGCGCGCCAACAAACGTAATGCCAAGGTATTACCGATAAAGCCGGCGGTGCCGGTGATTAAAATACGCATAATTTTCCCGTTGTTAAAACCTTAAAGTCTGGCGTCCACTTGGTCGCGTGGTAGCACGGATTTGACGTCATAGATCACGCAATTGGCCTTACCCAGCGCGCGTATACCCTTTATGCCCATGGTTTTGAATTGATGATGGGCGACTGCGAGTATGATACCGTCATAGTGCCCCGTTTTGGGTGCCGCGATAGGCTTGATCCCATATTCATGTACCGCTTCTTCGGCGTTTATCCACGGGTCATACACATCCACTTGCGCGTTGAAGTTTTGCAATTCCTTTATAATATCCACGACGCGTGTGTTGCGTAGATCCGGACAATTCTCCTTGAAGGTCAGTCCGAGCACCAAGACCTTGGCATCTACCGCCAAGATGCGCTTTTTGGTCATCAATTTTATGACGTTTTCTGCAACATAAGAACCCATATTGTCATTAATGCGCCGACCGGCAAGAATCACTTCGGGGTGATATCCGATTTCTTGCGCCTTGTGCGTCAGATAATAGGGGTCTACGCCAATGCAATGGCCGCCGACCAAGCCCGGTCGAAACGGTAAGAAATTCCATTTGGTGCCTGCCGCCTCCAACACTTCTAACGTGTCGATACCGAGGCGATGAAAAATAAGCGCAAGTTCGTTAATCAATGCGATATTGACATCACGTTGCGTATTTTCTATAACTTTTGCCGCTTCGGCGACCTTCAGGCTGCTGGCCTTGTGGGTGCCCGCCAAAATAACCGTGCGATACACCGCATCTACGTAATCGGCGACTTCCGGAGTGGAACCTGAGGTGACCTTTAAAATATTAGTGACACGGTGTTCTTTGTCACCTGGGTTGATGCGCTCCGGGCTGTAGCCGCAGAAAAAATCTTTGTTGTATGTTAGCCCGGAATGGGTTTCCAGCAACGGTACGCAAATCTCTTCGGTACAACCCGGGTAAACAGTCGATTCATATACAACGACATCGCCTTTTTTAAGCGATTTACCGACGGTTTTTGAGGCGCTGATCACCGGCGTGAGATCTGGACGTTTATAGTTGTCGATAGGTGTGGGAACGGTCACGACGTAGAAATTGCAATCCTCAAGATCCGAAATATTGGTGCTGTATTTCAATTGCGTTGCGGATTTTAATTCGTCCGCATCGACTTCAAGCGTGCTATCGCGACCGGCCTGCAACTCGCCGATGCGATGCGCATTGATATCGAAGCCGACCGTCGGAAATTTTTTGCCGAACTCTACTGCGAGCGGCAGGCCGACGTAACCCAAACCGATAATCGCGATGCGTGTGTCTTGTACTTTTAACACGGGTCTACTCCTGAATGTTTAATGATTCCAATGCCTTGATTAAGCGCAGGGTGTGCCCCGCCCGATGCCGTAATAGGTGAATCCCTCACGCTGCACATAGTCCGGGTCATAAATATTGCGACCGTCGAAAATCACCGGGGCCTTCAGCGCTTTTTTTATTGCGGAAAAATCCGGGCTGCGAAAGACTTTCCATTCTGTCATGATCACTAACGCGTCTGCGTCCACTAACACGGATTCGGGATGTTCACCGAATTGCAGATCGCTGCGCTGGCCATAAATGCGACCGGTTTCAGGTATGGCCTCGGGGTCATAGGCATGCACGTTAGCCCCGGCCTGCCATAAGGACTCCATTAAAGTTCTTGCCGGGGCCTCGCGCATGTCGTCGGTATTGGGCTTAAATGAAAGCCCCCACAATGCGAATTTACGGCCACGCAGGTCACCGTTGAAATGTGCGTGGATTTTCGCGAACATGCGTTGTTTTTGTTTGCGATTGACTTCTTCCACGGCCTGCAACAGTGTAGCGTCATAACTGTATTGGCGCGCGGTACGTTCCAACGCCTGTACATCTTTTGGAAAGCACGATCCGCCATAACCGGCGCCGGGATAAATAAAATGATAGCCGATACGCGGGTCTGAGCCGATGCCGATACGCACCTTCTCGATATCCGCGCCTAATCGCTCAGCAAGATTTGCCAATTCATTCATAAAACTGATTTTTGTCGCCAACATCGCATTGGCCGCATATTTCGTCAATTCCGCAGAACGGATGTCCATGCTGATGACGCGTTCGTGATTGCGGTTAAAGGGGGAGTAAAGCGCGCGCAATAATTCCGTGGTGCGCGGGTTGTCCGTGCCGACGACGATGCGATCGGGTTTCATGAAATCGTCTATCGCCGCGCCTTCTTTCAAAAATTCCGGGTTGGAGACAACATCAAAATCTATCGTGACCCCGCGTTTAGCCAATTCGGACTTTACTGCGGCACGCACCTTATCTGCGGTGCCCACAGGCACAGTGGACTTGTTAACCACGATACGATAACCGTCCATCTGCTGCCCTACGCTCTTGGCCACGGCCAGTACATATTGCAGATCTGCGGAACCGTCCTCATCGGGGGGCGTGCCTACGGCGATGAACTGAAACAGGCCGTGTGCGACCCCTTTGGCGATATCGGTAGTGAAATGCAAACGACCGTCGCGCATGTTTTTATGCACCATATCCTCAAGGCCGGGTTCAAAGATAGGGATTTCGCCGCGTTTGAGTTTTTCTATTTTTTGTTCGTCTATATCGACACACACCACCTCGTTGCCCACTTCCGCCAAGCAAGTGCCTGTGACGAGGCCGACATAACCCGAACCGAATATCGTGATCTTCATTGTTGCTCCCGAGAAAGAAGGCAATACGTGATGTCGCCAATGCCGCCTGGAATGATACACGGAAATTGTAAGTAAATACATCGGCAGGGAGGGGGGATAATTGACCTCCTCCCCCCCGTCCGCGCCCTGTGACGGTCATCACATTGAAAATTAGCACTGGAGGTCGATAACCTGATACATCCATCCCACGAGAGGGTTACATGATTGCCTCACCCACGGCCACACAAGTTGACGTAATTCAGAGTATGTTGATTGAAAATCCTCAGTTTATTGAAGGTGATCACTGGCGGCGTGCCCATATACCCGCCGGAGGGGCGATTATCAGTCAAGAAGAGGACGATAAGAGTGTGTACTTACTACGGTCGGGTTGGGCAAGAGTAATAGGGCGTATGGCCATAGAAGGGGAGCGATCTGTCGCGCCTGGGGTATGTGACCTGGGACCCGGCGAACTGTTTGGTGAGGTGGTCTTGTTTGGCGAGGAACGCCGTACGGCGTCGGTCATTGCGGTTACTGAATGCGACTTATGGGTTTTCAATGGGCCACGTTTGATGGCGTTTTTAGAGGCGCATCCCGAGATTGGATTTAAATTTTTGAGCTTATTGATGCGTTCATCTATACGTCGTCTACGGAATACGAACAAAAAGGTATTGTCGTTGTTTGCGTGGGGCTTAAAGGCCCACCAAATTGAAGATCAATTAAATTAATAGGATAATTTGCCGTTGTAATCTATCTCTTACGCAAGTATACGCATCATCTTACAGTTATACTATGGATATACGATACATAATTGGAGGCCAATCAGGTATCTTGCGCCCCAGGCGTAGATTCTCGGAAACCAAAGCCGCAACGCGATCCCATTTGGTCTAGCATGCAACTAGATTAGAATGAGGGACGTTTTCTAACATTTGTTCATTTGTGTTCCAAAAAAATGGGTAGGCATGATACGCGTATTTAAACATTACGTTCCCAAGGCATTGATAATTCTAGGGATAATCGAGGCCTTGGTGTTTATGGCCAGCGTCTATATCGGTGCCATCGCAAGATTTGGTTGGGATTTTGATACCGCAGGGGACCCCCATGGTGTAGACCCGGTGTGGCTTAAGGCCACCCTATTTACGCTGGTAATGATTAGCGCGATGACCGCCTGCGGCCTATATCAACGAAATTTGCGTGAAGGCATGGAAGGCATGTTGCTGCGGGTGGCGATATCCGCGCTATTGGCGACGCTCGCCGCCAGTTTGTTGTTTTATCTTTTTCCAGATGCGGTATTTTTCGGCCGGGGTATTTTTGGGATCGCAATGACCATTTCCGTCATCTCAGTAATATTGCTGCGCTGGGGGTTCGTACACGTTGTCAATCAAGAAAATTTAAAGCGCAATGTCCTGGTATTGGGTACCGGCACAAAGGCGGCGATGCTAGAGCAATTCAAACGTAAATCCGATCGACAAGGGTTTAATATTTTGGGCTATGTGCAGATTTCCAGTGAGGTTGTGCAGGTGCCGGCCGAAAAGGTGTTGCATTTGGATGTGACCTTGGTGGATTTTACACAGGCCCACGAAGTTCATGAAATTGTCGTCGCGGTAGAAGACAGGCGGCGCGCATTCCCCACCGCCGATCTCCTCGATTGCAAGTTGAGTGGTATTGATGTAATTGATTTGCTTACTTTTTTTGAGCGCCAGATCGGGCGGATAAAATTGGATATTTTGCACCCTAGCTGGTTTATTTTTTCCGATGGGTTTTCTCATACGTTGGCGCGCAGATTCACCAAACGCGTGTTTGATATCGTCGTAAGTTCTATCATATTAGTGTGTGCCGCACCGTTGATGTTGCTGGCAATGGTGCTCATTGTTATTGATGATCCTGGGCCGATATTCTATGGACAGGTGCGCGTGGGTGATAAATGGAAGCTTTTTCGAATCTTGAAATTTCGCAGTATGCGTACAGATGCTGAAAAACATGGCGCACAATTTGCGACAAAAAATGATCCGCGTGTGACGCGTATCGGGCGGTTTTTACGCAAGACCCGTATAGATGAGTTGCCCCAACTATTGACGGTATTGAAGGGCGATATGAGTTTTGTTGGGCCGCGACCAGAGCGCCCGGAATTTGTAGAACGGTTTTCCGCGCAAATACCCTATTATGCGGACCGGCATCGTGTAAAGCCGGGACTTACCGGGTGGGCGCAAATTTGTTATCCGTACGGCGCGTCAGACAAAGACGCACTGGAAAAATTAGAATATGACCTGTATTATGTAAAAAATTACAGTTTGTTCTTAGATTTATTGATCTTGCTGCAAACGGCGGAGGTCATCCTGTGGGGTAAGGGTGCGCGTTGATATAACGTGACCTGAAACAGGTAGTTCGTGAAGTGTGACATGCGCATATAACCAGGCGTGCATAAAAAACTATTTATTAAACATATTATTACGTTTGCTTTACTGAATTGACATCGCGGGACCGGGCTGGCCTGGATTCGCGGTGTCTCATCGCATAGGGTGGCGGTGTCTTATGTCTTCAGCAGCCAATGTTGAAGTTTTTGGTGCATTGGGTTATGCCTTAGCTGGCCTGCTTTTCCTCATTTTAAGCCTGTGGTTGGCCGCCGTATGGCGCGGACGCGTCGCGGGCAGCGGATTTGTCAGCGTTTGTATAGTGACCGCGTTATGGGGCGCGGTTTTAGCGATTGATATCGCGCAGCACGTCATGGTTTCCGCGCGCGGCTTGTTTTTTGAACAATTGCGTTTTGGTGTGTGGGCGTTTTTCCTCATTCGTCTCATCGCGCCGAAAGTAAGCGCGTTGCGTCATGCGCCTATGCTTGTGCGACTTGCCGCTGCCTCCGCGTCAATATTCCCCCTCGTCGGCGCCTTCAGTATATTTGCAACGGACTATTTGGCCAGCGTTTTTGGTGTCGCGCGCGTCTTCAATGTGCTTGCAGTAGTCGCGATTGTGCAATCGCTCGCACACCTTGTGCTCCTCGAATACTACTACCGTTCGACACGTTTGGAAGGTCGGTGGGGCATCAAATTGTTGGGTGTCGCGGGAGGATTGATATTTGGATTTGATCTAACGATGTACGCCGACGCGCTCTTGTTTCAACATGTTGATCCTGCCTGGTGGTTGGCGCGCGGTTACATCACGCTACTGGCGGCGCCCTTGCTATTCGTTACGGCGCAGCGTAACCCTGAATGGTCAATGACGGGTCGAATATCACTCAACGCAGCCTATTACAGCGCGGTGATGGTAATAGCGGGTTTATATTTACTCATTTTATCCATGTCCGGCTATTATTTACGCGCCTATGGCGGAGAACTTGGGACTGTAATCCGTAACGTGACGATCAGCGCGGGTCTGGCGGGTCTGGCGGTTGCGTTGGCGTCGGGCACGTTGCGCGCGCGTCTGAGGGTGTTTCTGAGCAAACACTTTTTTGAATATAAGTACGATTATCGTGATGAATGGCTGAGATTCATTCAAACGCTCGCAAGCGTGGATACCGGTGTTTCCATTCAGGAACGATCTGTACGCGCCCTCGCCAATCTTATGGGTTGCAGTGCAGGCATGTTGTGGGAATTGCGGCCCGACGGACAATTCGAATCAATTTATGCGCTAGATATGCACATTGCGCCTGAAACGACGGAGCCGGCAGACAGCTCGCTGGTGCAATTCTTGGAGCATTGGCAGTGGGTGGTCAATGTCCATGAATTGAAAGAAAACCCCGCGCATTACCAAGGGCTTGAATGCCCGTCCTGGTTGCGCGAGACATCCGGGGCATGGTTAGTGGTGCCGTTGCTGCATCAAACACGCCTTACCGGTTTTGCGGTGCTAGGCAAGCCGAGATCTACACCCCATTTTAACTGGGAAGACATTGACTTACTAAAAACCGCAGGGCGCCAAGTGGCGATCCACTTGGCGGAGGCGCACGCCGCGCAAGGCTGGGCACAGGCGCGCCAATTTGAGGCGTACCATAGGTTATCGGCCTATGTTGTGCATGATTTGAAAAATCTTATCGCGCAACTCTCATTAGTTGTGAGCAATGCAAAGACGCATGCGCGGAATCCAGAGTTCATGCAAGATGCGATAGGCACAGTCGGGCACGCCGTGTCGCGGCTAAATCGGCTGCTCACACAGTTGCGCACGCCACCGCAAACGGATGTGGCACAAATTACGGAAGTCAATATCCAAAAAATATTAGCGGAAGTCCTCGACGCAACGCGTCTGCGCAAACCGGCGCCGGTCGCGCAATTCTCGGATGAACCGATGGTGATTTCGTCCAATACTGAGAGATTAACGGCGGCAGTGATTCATTTGGTACACAACGCGCAGGAGGCGACGCCGGAAAACGGTACGGTGGAGATACAATTGGCGCGCGAAAATAATTACGCAGTGATTCGTATTCGCGACACAGGAAAAGGGATGGATGAGACATTTATACGTGAAAGATTATTTAAGCCGTTCGACAGTACGAAGGGACTCACCGGTATGGGGATAGGCGCATTCGAAGCGCGCGAGGTGATACATACACTAGGGGGCGTAATGAATGTGAAGAGTACGCCGGGTCAGGGTACAACCTTTGTAGTTCGATTGCCTCTACTAAAATGAATTCAGAGATGCAACGGTCGCGAGCATAGGATTTAGGAAAATGACCAGTACGCATACGCGAGGAACTTTGCTGATAGTCGAGGATGATATCGGTTTGCAGAACCAATTGAGGTGGTGCTTTGACAGCTATGATGTTGTCATTGCGAACGATCATGACAGTGCGTTGGCGCAGGTTCGACGAGCCGAACCTCAGGTGGTTACGCTGGATATGGGTTTGCCGCCGGACCCAGGCGGAACATCAGTGGGTTTGCAAACATTGCAGGATATATTGGCCATCGCACCGCAAACAAAAGTCGTCGTGGTTACCGGAAATGATGATCGAGAGGCGGCGGTGCGCGCAATAGGCATGGGTGCATACGATTTCTATCTGAAACCGGTGGAAGGCGATGTACTAAAACTCATTGTCAATCGCGCCTATCGTGTAAGCGAGCTAGAAGAGGAAAATAAACGGCTGAACCGCCAGCACGAATCCGAGGTGTTGTACGGCATAATTACCAATGCGGAATCAATGCAAAAG
>JAOUGF010000542.1 GCA_029857925.1 Gammaproteobacteria bacterium | reverse complement strand
CATCGCTGAGAAACGCGCCACCGTTGGCGACAACGATGGCATTATCCTTGAGACCTTGCGTTATTTCGACCCTGTCGCCCAATCTTCGGCCGGAAGTGATTTTGCGCTGCGCGACGCGTTGATCGCCCTCCAATTCGAACACATAGCTGAATCCATCGCGCAAAACCAACGCGGATTGCGGCAACGTCAGCGCCTCGGAGGCACCCAATATTATTTCGCCGTGTGAAAACATGCCCGCGCGTATCAAATTGGACGGGGGCAAATCGACATAGACCAGCGTCTTGCGTGTGTTGACATCAAATGTCGGCGCGGTGACACGCACCGTACCTTCCACGCTTTCGCCGTTGCTCAGTTGCACGCGTGCGCGTTGGCCGCTCTTGATGTTTACCGCTTGATCCGCCATCACTTCCGCGCGCCATTCGATGCGATTTTGACGCACCATGCGGAAAAATTCCGCGCCGATCTGCGCCACGGAACCGACCGTCGCGCTACGCGAAGAAATCACACCGTCATCCACCGCCACGATGGTGGTCTGTTCCAATCGGATTTTTTGATTTTTCAGTTGCGCCTGTGCCGCATCGTATGCCGCCTGCGCCTTTTCCTGACCCACGATATATTGGCGTATCAATTGGTCGGACATCACATTCTGTCCTTGCAAGCTGCGCGCGCGCGCTGCCTCATCAGTCGCCAGCGCCAGTTCCGCCTTGGCCTGCGCCACGCGCGCCGCTTGTTGTTCGACGTCCGCCAACACGCTGTCTTTGGCAAGCTCTGCGAGTTTTTGCCCGCGCTTTACGACACTGCCGACATCGACATACAGCGCATTGATACGCAAACCGCCGGTTTCGGCCGCGATGACGGCCTCTTGCCACGCGGCAAAACTGCCGTTTGCAGGCACGGTGAAGCGCCATTTCTCACGCAGCGGTTTCACCGTCGTCACCGTCAACGCGGCACGCGGAGCGGCGGGCGCGGCCTCTTTTGCCACGCCTTTGGTTGCATTCACCATCAACACCGCCCCGAGTGCAACGGCGACGACGGATATTCCAATCGTTACTTGTATTTTCACTTTTTTTCTCCGGCAGCGAAGCCCGCATACACGACGGGCAGACATAACGCATTGCAAATCAATTGCGCCACAAAATCACCCACCCGCGCGGCGCGATCGGGGGTGGTACCTTCCCAGTCCATCGTGCGCCACAAGATCGTGCGCGAAAGACCGATGTGAAAAATCATACCCACCAGTGCATGGGTTTCTATACGTACCTGTTCGGAATCTTCTGCGAGGCCGCTCGCAGCCGCGATAATCTTAGCAAACATTTGATGACAGGGTTGCGCGCGACGTTGGAAAATAATCTCAAATTCCGTCGACGGAAACGCCAACTCGCGTATCACCAACACGCCAAAGCTGCGCGAACGCTCATCCGAGTTCGCGGGCGTCAACATGCCGGTCGTAAACACCTGCACCACCCGCGCGAGTTGTTCGCGGTTTCCCCGCGCGCCCGCCAACAATAGTCGCGTGTTGCGCAATAATTCTTGAAACCGCGGCTCATCCGCCGCCAATGTCGCCTCAAAGATGGCGTGATATAACCCTTGCTTGCCCCCGAAGTGATAGTTTATCGCCGCGATATTGACCGCCGCCTCGGTGCAGAGTTCCCGCACCGACACACCGCGATAACCATGCTCGGCAAATAGGCGCGTGCCCGCATCCAACAGGCGTTGGCGGGTTTCGAGGTGCAGGTCGATAGGGGTTTGCTGGGGCGCAGACATAGCGGTAACCGCCAGATAGCAATGGGCAGGCAGTCTATAACAAATGTTTGAATATTGCAATTGAACGTTTTTATTGTAAGGGGATGATATAGTAATCGATAGATTTTATTCGCTAAATTCCCACGGAACGAAGATACATGACCCGCCCAGTCTTGTCTGGGCCGCAGTGACGAACATACTTTCTGACTGACGTTTACTGAAGGCAACGCACCAACGTCATCGACGTTCGTACCGTGGAGTGCTGATTCGGCTGCGGGATAGGCCCGCGACATGGGGGAAATTAAAATAATGGCGGAGAGGGAGGGATTTGAACCCTCGATACGAGTTTTAGCCCATATACTCCCTTAGCAGGGGAGCGCCTTCGACCACTCGGCCACCTCTCCGCAGCGGTGCGGAACTGCACGTCGATGCGTGCAGGGTCGTTATTGTGACAAATCTAGCCCCCCGGGCGCAAACGGTTTTTTCACCGACGCGCATATTACTAATGCATGCCCGGCACCTTGCCCTTCATTTGACGCATTAACTTCGCCAAGCCACCCTTTTTGGTCATTTGTTTCATCATGTCTTGCATTTGCATGAATTGCTTCAGCATGCGATTGACGTCTTGCAC
>JAOUGF010000540.1 GCA_029857925.1 Gammaproteobacteria bacterium | reverse complement strand
CAACTCACCTAAACCATTTTGTTATCGACATACTAACAGGCCCACCGAATAAAGTGAGCCAGATCAATGTTATCCAACGCTAACGACCAACGACGTAAGGAAAACCATCGATTCGCTTCAATAAGCGTTTCCATCTTTGTGTGTAAATTCCCACACACCGGCTGACATCTGCCTTGCCCAAAGATCGTCATCCGGATATACCACTTCATCTCCTAGCGTACGATCACCCACCTCCAGAAAAATGGCAACGGCGTTTGAACGATTTACCACCTGAGACGCAACCCCTGACCCTGCCTTAACACCAAAGCATACGCCTGGACTCAACAAATACTCCTGATCTTCCAGCACCAGCGTCGGGTTGCCCTGTAAAACATATATAAATTCGTCTTGCTTAGAATGATGGTGCAAAAGCGCCGATATTGCCCCGGGCAACAACTGTGTAAGATTAACGCCAAAATTGCTTAAACCAAAATAATCACCCAATTTTCGTTTCTGCCTACCTTCTACCAAGGCGGCGAAGGGCGGAGGATAAACCGTTTTCTGGATGGGCGGGGGTATGAATTCCGCTTGCACAGGTGTTTTAGACATACAGTCTCCGATTTCAGTAGCGTTGGAATTGCGATCTTTCATGGCTACGCGCAAAAATATGCTATTTGCCCGGCATCAAAATAAGTCTGCAAATCATTCCCTCCGACCTCGCGGGGAAGACGATATATTTCACTGCCGGGTTAAAATCACGTAGGTGGTTTTACTAACGCAGCGCTTTGTAATGCTCGACTTGCGGAAAAGGATCGTAAAAATGGTGCAACATTGACCGCCAGGTCTGATACGCTTTGGAAGATCTGAAGCCAACGGTATGATGCTCTAGCGTTTCCCAATTAACCAACAATATATAGCGGCTCGGATGTTCAATGCATTTCTGAAGTTGATGTGATATATACCCACTCATGCCTGAAATAATCGTCTGCGCCTCCGAAAAAGCTGCTTCAAATGCATCCTCTTCACCTTTTTTCACATCCAAAATAGCCACTTCCAAAATCATACAATCCCCATAAAAACGAGCTCATATACATTGACAATTGATATCGCAACGGCAGCATAATCCTATGCCTAGTTACCTGTAGGACTTAGGCGATCATAGCGAGATTAAAATGCATGAGGTAGATTTTTCGATCGTTTGACGCTAACAGCCGTCGCTATTTTTCGAAAAGGATCGAAAAATATAACCAATACCGCAGCAGATCAGTCCTAAGTCCGACAGGCTGCTAGGAGGGTTGCGGCCCGTCATATCCCTCAATAACAACCAAATCCATCGTGGATACTGGTTGTCGTATTTTGATCGCTGATTGATATTCCGTGGAATTCCAACAGGCAAAAGCGGTATCATAATTTGGAAACTCGACCACCGAATTGCGTGACCTGCTGAAGCCCTCAACGACCTCGTAGTGGCCGCCACGTATAAGAAAGCGCGCGTTGTATTTTTTTAGTACTTCGGCGGCCGCCTGCATATACTCTTTAAAGGGCTCAATCTCGGATACGTCGACGCGTATTATCCAATAACCTTTTAACATCCCCCCTTACCCCGCTCGTTTCACAAATTTGCACTACGACTTCATCTATTCAATTCGCATCGATCAATCGCATCTATAAAGGCCCTAATCGCTTGCTGTAACAAGTTCGAGATATCCGGGTCCGACACAATTTCCTGTACACGATAGTGGCTGCCCAGCAGAGGCACCGCGATAGACGCCTCTTCGATAACAATACCTGACATGGTCTTAATCACCTCTCTTAATGCGGCCTGCGCGTGTGTAGCCCTCGGTGACGTGTTGAATATTGACACCGGCTTAGACGGAAATTCATCACCACTAACCAACCAGTCCAGCGCATTTTTTAAAACACTGGAAATACCATGGGCGTACTCGGGGCTAGCGATTAACAATCCGTCAGAAAGCCGCACTGCGTGACGCAACTCTCTGACCGTTGTAGGCAAGTCTGTTTCCAGGTCTGGATTAAACAAGGGCAGCTGGCCCATTCCCTCAAATATCACCAACTCCACTTCTGAGGGTGCGAGTATGCACGCGGCTTGAATTAAGGCCTTGTTATAAGAGGCCTTGCGTAAACTACCGGACAAACACAAAAGGCGGCGTTTAGGTATCATCCGCAGAAAAAACCCGTGAGAAACGCAAAATAATTCCTACACAACACATGGCATCTAGCGTTTAATAGGGCTTGCCTTCAACCATTCAATGACGTGATGCGCATTTTTTCAGGCTGAAATATTAACTGGTAATGCAAGGAGGTCGTTCGCAGTCTATCCACCCATAAGAATCGGGTGGATAGACTGAGCAGCACCAGGATTCATTGATTAGTCTAGTCATAGTG
>JAOUGF010000541.1 GCA_029857925.1 Gammaproteobacteria bacterium | reverse complement strand
TAACGGCCCCCGATACTGCTGGTTTTCGAGGAGGCGTAAGTAAACCATAAATGACGTGCTGATTCAATAGCCGATGCCACCCTTTTCACACATTTAACCTAGAAACAGGAGTTGGATGCCGTAAAGGTGAGCGCTTTCCCGTACGCAGGGCAAGTCGCAAATCGCTGTTAATGGTGAACCCTTAACAAGATGTGCAATGCCGCCACGCGTGAGGCAAAGCGTGCAATCTTCGGTATAGCGTTTTCACCTAATGACGGCATGCTTTATTTAAATTAACACATTAATATCAGTTAGTTACGCGTGGCATTGGTGGTTAATTACGGTTTCTAGGTTGAATGCGATTAAGGGTGCGCCGGATTTCCCGCGATGACTAATCCGCGATATGCGATCCACCAGGCCACCGCAGAGGCGACGGCAGCGACACCAAAAATGATCTGACCTCCACCCATGTCCCACAAATATCCCGCATAAAGCGCCCCCACCGCACCGCCCGCGCCAAAACTCAGGCTGCTATAGAGCGCTTGCCCCCGCCCTTGATGCGGACCATAAAAGAAGTGGTGAAAAATATGGATGACTACCCCGTGAAATACGCCAAATGTCGCGGCGTGCAGTAATTGAGCAAAGACTAATATTGCCAATATATTGGGAAACAACGCGATGAGTGTCCAACGCACTACGGCCAACCCCAATGCCCAAAGTAACAGGCGACGCGCACCCCAATCTACATACCATCGTGGCATCAACAAAAATACGCCTATCTCTGCCACCACTCCCAACGCCCATAAGGCACCGATCAACTCCCTGCTGTAACCCTGCGCGACAAGATAAAGGGTATAAAATGCGTAATAGGGCCCGTGGCCCAACTGCACCAGAAAACACGCTGCAAATAACGCCAAAACCGCCGGTTGCGTCACGATACCGCGTAACGATGCTGAGGAGGTATGGGTTTTTTGCGCAGGGGCTTCGGGCACCCATAAGCTAGCGGCAAATATCGCAACCAGCCAGGCCAGCGTGACATACGGCACAAAGGCGGGGCTTGCATCGCGCGCCCACCACCCTATCCCCATCACCGCGACGATAAAACCCACCGACCCCCACAGCCGCAATTTGCTATAGCGTTGCGGTTGATCGCGCAAAAACGTCAGCGTGTTCGCCTCAAATTGCGGCAAATTCGCATTCCAAAAGAAACCATACACCAGCATCGCTAAAAAGATACCGAGATAATCCGTGCGCACCAGTACAACGCTAAATGCCAGCAATGCGCAGGCTGCGGCGATACGAACTACGCCCATACGCGCGCCCGTACGATCCGCCAATGCGCCCCACACATAGGGGGCGAAGATCTTGGTGGCGGCCAATGCCGCCGCCATCTCGCCGATATCGGCGCCGCTAAATCCGCGCCAGTCGAGGTATAAACTCCAATAAGGCGAGAGTGTGCCTACACTCGCGAAATAAAAAAAATAAAACGCCGAAATACGCCAAACCGGCGGTTCCGCCTGCGTTGAAAGGTGCATTAATTATTGCTGGCTTGCGCTGGAATGATGGGCGTTTGTGATAGCACATCCGCATTTTGGGCGCGGTGGCGCAGCGCATGATCCATCAATACCAGGGCCATCATTGCCTCCGCGATCGGCGTCGCGCGTATGCCGACACAGGGGTCGTGCCGCCCCTTGGTGACCACCTCGACCGGTAAACCCTGTACGTTAATGGTCCGACCAGGCGTAATGATGCTGGAGGTAGGTTTGAGCGCCATGTGCGCGACAATTTGCTGACCAGATGAAATGCCGCCTAAAATTCCACCCGAATTATTGCTTAGAAAACCATTGGGTGTCATTTCATCACGATGTTGCGTGCCGCGTTGGTTAACGCACGCAAAGCCGGCGCCTATTTCTACGCCCTTTACAGCGTTGATGCTCATCATCGCATGGGCCAAGTCCGCGTCCAGACGATCAAAAATCGGCTCCCCCCAACCCACCGGCACACCGTCGGCGACGACGCTGACCTTTGCGCCGATTGAATCGCCATCCTTACGCAGCGCGGTGATAAAGTCTTCGAGTGCCGTCACCTTGTCGGCATCAGGGAAGAAAAACGCGTTTTGCTCTACCTGCGCCCAATCGAATTGCTCAAACGCGATATGCCCGATTTGCGCGACGTAGCCGCGTATCGTCACGCCAAAGCGCTGTTGTAAATATTTTTTGGCGATCGCACCGGCGGCCACACGCATCGCGGTTTCTCTGGCAGAAGAACGCCCACCCCCGCGATAGTCTCGAAACCCATATTTTTGTTGATAGGTATAGTCGGCATGTCCCGGACGAAACCTGTCCAATACCTCGCCGTAGTCTTTAGAGCGCTGATCGATATTTTCAATCATCAAACCTATCGGCG
>JAOUGF010000539.1 GCA_029857925.1 Gammaproteobacteria bacterium | reverse complement strand
TTGACGACTCATCCTTGGCGAGCACCAATTGCTCCGGAAAATCCTTGCGCGCGGTCCAGTACACCACACCGTTCAGGATCGTCGTGGACAACACGGATTCCCTTGCCAAGATATCCGGCGCGTCCAACTTAAAGTCTTGCCATCCGTCGAAATGCACTTGGCGCTGCGTGCCCACCGGCAACACGATGTGCAGCGGCGATTTCTCCCACACCACCCGGTTGAACTCGACGGTTTCCGCCTTTCCGCTCAGCGGCGCGGCGTGGGCAACGGTAGCCATTAGCGCCACTACGCCCGCCAAATACGATAAAAAGTTTTTCCATTGACGCGTCATGGGTCACTCCACCCTAGTGTTTGATCGGTTCATCCAGCTTGCGCGGTGAATCTTTCCATTTGTCGATCACAAATCCCCATGGATTGATTTCAGGATCGATGTCGTACAACCTGACCACCACCGAATACTGTGTCGGCACGTCCTTGATGATGCGGCCATCCATGACATCGACAATCTGCATGTCCACCGTGACATTCCATGTCCCCGGCGCAACCTCTTTCACCATGTCGGCGGTATATTTAGACGACGGCATCGGCACCGCGTAACGCGTGCGGTTACGCAGCTCACCCTCGCGCGCCTTGTCGTCCAATTCTTTCTCCAGTTCTTTCCGAAATTGCGGATGGAAAAACGCGCTCAGGTTCGCGATGGCCCTCGGCCCGTCACTCACGCCGTCGGTTTGCCAGCGATTCAATTGCTGTATGACGTACCACGTCCAGCTGTAGACGTTTTCGTGCGGCACATCGTCCACGCCCATCACCTTGCCCACGCGCAGATCCGGCGGGTAGCGCAACGTCAGTTTTTTGGGCGCTTGCGACCACCCGTAGACCAGCGCCAACGACAGCACCAACATTCCGATATTGGCGATGCCCATGAAGCGCACCAATACGCTTTGATTTGCGGCATGTTGTCGGGTAGGTGTCATCGTTCACTCCTGCGCTGTTTTGTGTGGCGTCCAATATCCAACGATCCGTCTAAAAAAATAAACTTCGCCTTGACGACCCATGCGGCCCAGCGGCGTTCCGCCGCCCAAATCTTCATTTTCTGTACGTGGTACCCAGGGGGTTTGCCTGCCTTCAATTCCCGAAAATAATTGGATCCCAGAAATAGCGTGCCCATCGCCAGCATAAATCCACCCCCCATGCCCAAAATAAACGAACCTAACAATAGACCTACCACAATGGCGATCGGCAGCCACGCCAGCGATAGCATGCCGATCATCATCAATTCCGTTTGCGTGCAGCCGCGAAAACTCACCGGCTCCACGTCCAAACGATCTGCGAACAACTCTGTGTTTTTGTTTGCCACGACATGACTCGGCGTGCGTTAGATAACGCCGGCCGCCTGATTGAGGAAGTAGCCCACCACGACCAACACGGCAGTCGAACCACCGGCCGCGACACCGAAGTCGGTCCACTCGCATTTGCCGGTGCGCGCCTCGTTGAATTTAGCCACCACGATCCACGCGCACACGATAAACGCCACCACCATCGCCGCCAGGCCCATCACGGTGGACGATTCCTGAAACAGTGATTTAAACCAGCTCACGGCATCGCCATCAACCACTGCGCTTCTCGCATCGGGCGTCGCCACCGGCGTCGGCAACGCGGCAAATACCGCATTCGATAGGCCGAGCGACACCGCCGCCATTAAAGCTGCACTACGCGTGTGTATGCGACTTACCCTTTTTTTGACTGACATAACTTGACTCCTCTGTTGATAAAAAAAATTGACCCACCACGTTCCCGAACCACTTACCGTACAAAAAAACCGATGACCATGATCACCGCGCAGGCGCGCACCGCGCTGACCATCAGGTCGTTAAAATCCAAC
This sequence comes from Gammaproteobacteria bacterium, assembly GCA_029857925.1. Lineage (GTDB taxonomy): Bacteria > Pseudomonadota > Gammaproteobacteria > S012-40 > S012-40 > CAKKRP01. The sequence goes on along the minus strand of JAOUGF010000539.1, from coordinate 506 downwards.
TCGCCACGGCTCCACAACCGATAGTGCGCCAGCACCGACATCGCCGCCCAAATCAGCACCAGCGTCGCACAGAGCGCGACGACCACAAACTTAACGCCCTCCGGACTGGTCAGATCCGTGCTCGCAGCGGTCATGCCCGCGCCCGAACAGCTCGCGTCGTGGGTGGCCGTGCAAAACGCCGCCAACTGATCGCTGGTCATTCGCGCCCCCGATCGGCCACCGGTTGTGTGCGTATCGTCGGCGCCGATTGTATGTAGACGCGCCGCGTGGACAGCGACTGAATCATTTTTTGCAAATCCGCAATCAGCGCGTCATAGTCGTAACGATGGCGATCCACGGTCACTGCGTTGGCCTTCGCAATCGCTGCCATGCGCGTCGCAATTTTCAATTCCTCCATCAACGCCTCCACGCCCGCCGTTTCGCCGTTGGGTTCCGCGTGGACAGACACGGATGCCGTCATGATCAGAAATGTGATACCCATCGCTATCGCGCGCATTACTCGCCTC
>JAOUGF010000042.1 GCA_029857925.1 Gammaproteobacteria bacterium | reverse complement strand
ATCGCGGCTCGGTAGATTATGGGCGAAACTTTCTTCTTACGCTACCCGGGCATATACCGCGCACCTTGATTAAGGGCAGGGGCGCTCGCCCGAGATTCGCTGCACCGCGTTAGCGCGTGCTGCACTGGAGTAGTGCGAGTTTACCTGTATCTCATCGCAATATCACACCGATTACATCTTAACTACTTGTTTTTATGTATAAAAAAATCTGGCACTAAGCCTGCAGTGAGCCCAATCAACGGTCCAACCTGCACACGCCAAACAATCGTAATCGTAGGGGTTACATGTGCATAAAACGGGGGAATTGTTTTGCAGTTTCAGCAGGCAGTGGGGGTCGACACAATAATCACGCACGGTTGGCAGGCGCGACTTGCGCTGGAATTTACACGCGTAGGGGGGCGGAGCGTGTTGGCGACGCGTCGTCATAGTGGGCCATTGCGCGTGCAGCGCCCTTTCTATCCAGAAGGTGCAGAGGTTGCCCACGTCTATATCCTGCATCCACCGGGCGGTGTCGTGGGGGGCGATGAGTTGCAGGTGGAGGTACGTTTGGACACGGGGGCGCAGGCTTTGATTACGACCCCGGCCTCCGGAAAATTTTACCGTAGTGCCGCAGCGACTGCACAAATCACCCAAACATTTCAGGTCGCATCCGGTGCCGTATTGGAATGGTTGCCACAGGACAATATATTTTACTCCGGAAGTCGCGCGCAGATAAAAACACGGGTGATGTTGGAACGCGACAGCGGCTTCATCGGTTGGGAACTCACGAGCTTAGGGCGGCCCGCCGCAGGTGAATGTTTTAGTGAAGGGAGTCTCACGCAATATGTTGAGATTTGGCGCGCAGGTATGCCGCTTTTTTTAGAGCGTAGCCACTATGTCGGAGGCGCAACTATTATAAATTCGCCGTGGGGGTTACGCGGAAAATCGGTGGTCGGCACAATGTTGTGTGTTACTGACCAGCCCGGTCTTGTGGTGCAACTGCGCAATTATTTCGCTGGAATGTCGATTGCTGACGCGTTCGCGGTTACACAGCTCGACGGCGTGCTGGTCTGTCGCTACCTAGGTGACGATGCAGAACAGGCGAGACTATGTTTTACGCGCGCATGGGAAAACCTGCGTCCGTTAATATTATATCGTTCGGCGTGTTTGCCACGCATTTGGTCAACCTAACTCACAGGGTATTATCATGGAACTGACTCCACGCGAACGCGACAAATTACTGATCTTCACGGCGGGATTATTAGCGGAACGTCGACGCAGTCGCGGGCTGAAACTCAATTATCCTGAAACAATCGCATATATTTCCGCAGCGATCTTGGAAGGCGCGCGTGATGGTAGGTCTGTCGCGGAGTTGATGAGTTACGGCGCGACACTGTTAACGCGCGACGATGTGATGGAAGGTATTGCGGAAATGATACCTGACATACAAATAGAAGCGACGTTTCCTGATGGCACAAAACTTGTGACCGTGCACAACCCTATACCCTGATTTAGTGCAAGGAGTGTGAAATGATTCCCGGTGAAATGGTCACAGAAGACGGCGACATTCTATTAAACGAAGGCCGCGAAACGCGCAGCATACGTGTCGCGAACGGTGGCGACAGGCCGATACAAGTCGGTTCGCATTATCATTTTTATGAAACGAATCCGGCGTTGATGTTTGATCGCGAACTCGCGCGCGGTTTTCGTTTAAATATTGCGGCAGGAACCGCCGTCAGATTTGAACCGGGCCAGGCGCGCAGCGTAGAACTCGTTGCGTTGGCCGGTGATCGCATCGTCTATGGTTTTAACGCGCTGATTTCTGGGCGTTTGGAGGATGCGCAATGAGCCTGAAAATCAGCCGTCGCGCGTATGCCGAAATGTTCGGCCCTACCGTCGGCGACCGAGTTCGATTAGCGGATACGGCGCTGTGGATAGAGGTGGAAAAAGATTTTGCCTACTATGGCGAAGAAGTAAAATTCGGCGGCGGCAAGGTCATACGCGACGGCATGGGGCAGAGCCAGCGTTGCGCCGCAGAGGTGGTCGATACCGTCATCACCAATGCGCTTATCGTAGATCACTGGGGTATCGTCAAGGCAGATATCGGTATCAAGTCGGGGCGTATCGCGGCGATAGGCAAGGCCGGCAATCCGGATATTCAACCGCGCGTGAATATCGTCATCGGCCCGGGCACCGAGGTCATTGCGGGGGAAGGGCTCATCGCGACCGCCGGCGGAATTGACGCCCACATCCATTTCATCTGTCCGCAACAAGTCGACGAGGCGTTGATGTCCGGCGTCACCACGATGCTAGGCGGCGGCACCGGCCCCGCGACAGGCACGAACGCAACGACGTGCACACCAGGCCCATGGCACTTGCAGCGCATGTTGCAGGCCGCAGACGGTCTGCCGATGAATCTCGGGTTTCTAGGCAAGGGCAATGCGAGCCTTCCGCGCGCGTTGGAAGAGCAAGTGGAGGCTGGGGCCATCGGACTGAAATTGCACGAGGATTGGGGGACCACACCTGCAGCCATCGACAATTGCCTGAATGTCGCGGACCGCTATGATGTACAGGTCGCGATACATACCGATACTCTAAATGAATCCGGTTTTGTGGAAAATACCTGTGCCGCGTTTAAGGGACGCACGATACATACCTACCATACGGAAGGCGCGGGTGGCGGGCATGCGCCGGACATCATTCGTCTATGCGGTGAATCCAATGTCTTACCTTCATCCACCAATCCAACGCGTCCGTACACGGTGAATACGTTGGATGAACACCTCGATATGTTGATGGTGTGTCATCATCTGGACCCCTCCATTGCAGAAGATATCGCGTTTGCGGAATCACGCATACGCCGCGAAACGATCGCCGCCGAAGATATATTACACGACATCGGCGCGTTCAGCATGTTGTCATCCGATTCCCAGGCGATGGGGCGTGTGGGTGAAGTGATTACACGTACCTGGCAGACCGCGCACAAGATGAAGATACAACGCGGCAGCCTGCCGTTGGACAATGCGCGGCATGACAATTTCCGTGTACGTCGCTATATCGCAAAATATACGATAAATCCGGCGCTGACGCACGGTATCGCTAATGACGTAGGTTCACTGGAGGTCGGAAAACTCGCGGACATCGTGTTATGGCGTCCAGCATTTTTCGGAGTAAAGCCTGCGTTGATCATTAAGTGCGGCATGATCGTCGCGGCCCCGATGGGGGATCCCAACGCGTCTATCCCGACGCCGCAACCGGTGTATTATCGACAGATGTTCGGCGCGCTGGGTACTGCATTACACGCGACGAGTGTAACATTCGTATCACGGGCTGCATTAGATTTGGGCGTGCGCGAGCGCTTTGGATTGTCAAAGAATCTAATCGCGGTAGTCGATACCCGAAAACTGCGTAAGTCTGATCTCATCCATAACGATCTTCAACCGACGATGGAAGTCAATCCGCAAACCTATGAAGTGCGTGCGGACGGCGAATTGCTGACCTGTGAACCTGCACAGGAATTGCCGCTCACGCAACGCTATTTTCTCTTTTAGGGGGGGTGATGTTGCGAATAACAGAATTGATCTACGGTGACTGCGTGGCAACAGAAAGCGTCAGTCTGCCGTTTGATCTGCGACAAAAAAGCAGGTTGCGCACCAATTTGGACAGTGGTGTTGATGCCGCATTTTTGCTGCCGCCCGGTTCTAACATGCGTGGCGGTACCTGCCTGCGCGCGGAAGACGGACGCGTGATTAAAATTTACGCCGCTGCGGAACACCTGGTGACGGCATCCACGACGGATACGCTACTCTGGGCGCGCGCATGTTATCACCTCGGAAATCGTCACGTACCGCTGCAAATCGGCGAGGGTTGGGTGAGGTTCGCGTTCGATCACGTACTCAAGAACTTGGTCGAGGAGATGGGCCTGAGGGTAAAAGAAGAACACGTTCCTTTTGAACCGGAAAATGGCGCATACACCACTCATGCCTCACACCATGCACACCCGCACCCCGCAGACGCCAATGACGCCTTCTGATCCCAATAGCGATACCGCGTTGTTGCGCCTGATGCAACTCGCCAGCCCCGCACTTCCGGTAGGCGCGTATGCCTATTCCGGGGGCTTGGAATGGGCGATAGAACAGTCGTGGGTGCATAACGAAGAGTCCGCAGCGCGATGGATAGAAGACGTGTTGACGCACAATTTAAGCAATCTTGATGTGCCGATTTTTAAGCGTCTTTATTTAGCGTGGACGTTCACGGATGCCGCCGGTATCGACTATTGGAGCCGATACTACTACGCGACGCGCGAATCCGCAGAATTACAGGCTGAAAGCCGCCATCTCGGTCAAGCGTTGGCGAATCTCCTTCAAGACCTAGGCGTGCCGCATGCGCAGCCATGGCGGACATTGGCGCATAGCAATTTTATTAGCGTATTCTCCCTTGCCGCTCACTATTGGCGGATAGATTTAGATAAGGCATTGCAAGGATATTTATGGGCGTGGTGCGAAAATCAAGTCGCAGCCTGTATAAAACTTGTACCGCTGGGTCAAACTTCTGGCCAGCGTATACTCGGTCGTTTGATACAGCCGATACATAACGCCATAGTGCATGGCATGAGGTTGGCCGACGAAAAGATCGGTGGGTTTACACCGGGTATCGCAATGGCGTCTGCGTGGCATGAAACCCAATACACACGGCTGTTTCGATCGTAACCGGCTTTTTATTTTTTTAAAGGAAACAATATGTCGCAAAAGCAAATGCTACGCATCGGTGTGGGCGGACCCGTAGGGTCAGGCAAGACCGCGTTGATGGATATCTTATGCAAGAATCTGCGCGAGCAATATGAGATCGCCGCAGTCACGAATGATATTTATACCTATGAAGATGCGCAATTTCTGGTGCGCGCGAAAAGTCTACCGGAAGATCGTATCATCGGCGTCGAAACCGGCGGCTGTCCACATACGGCGATCCGCGAAGATGCCTCTATGAATCTTGCTGCGATTGCGGAGCTGCAGCGACGATTTACTGACCTCGACGCGGTGTTGATCGAGAGTGGGGGCGATAATCTTGCGGCAACGTTCAGCCCAGAATTATCAGACCTCACACTGTACGTCATTGATGTGTCGGCCGGTGATAAGATTCCTCGGAAGGGCGGTCCGGGCATTACTAAATCAGATTTATTGATCATAAATAAAATAGATCTTGCGCCCTATGTAGGTGCATCGTTGGAGGTGATGGCCCGTGACGCGGAGAAAATGCGTGGGACTAAGCCCTTTGTGTTCAGCAATCTAAAGACCGGTGTAGGCGTGGATAAAATTGTAGAGTTTATAAAAGTACGCGGAATGATAGGACTCTAATCCCCATTGCACCAACAAAGCACATTGCGCGCATAGTAACGAACCAGAGCAGTGCGGAACCCTTGTGATGGATATCATAAAGATACGCAACACAATGATAATTAACAATAAAAAATCGTGGCATACACGTTGCTGAGGAGATGAACGAGGAGGCGTAACAGCATGCGTTAGTGATGCAGCTGTGCACAATAACAATGGAAGTTTTTAATCATCGCGGCGCAAAACGTGTTTTGGAAAGTCTCCCGCGCTACGGCGTTCCAAAGCGTGAGCCCGCCCAATCGAGGAATGAGTGAAATGAATAGATTAAAGGGTTTACGCAATCTGAGCGTAGTGCTTGGCGTGCTTGCACTGAGCTTGACGTCAGGCGCTGTGCGCGCAGCGGATACGATTAAGGTCGGCATCCTTCACTCGCTGTCGGGCACGATGGCGATCAGTGAAACATCGTTGAAGGACGTCGCGTTAATGACGATAGATGAAATTAATGCAAAGGGCGGTCTACTGGGTAAAAAGCTTGAACCCGTAGTGGTGGATCCTGCTTCAAATTGGCCGCTATTTGCCGAAAAAGCGCGGCAGCTGCTCACGCAAGACAAGGTGGACGTGGTATTCGGTTGCTGGACGTCGGTGTCTCGAAAAAGTGTATTACCGGTCTTCGAAGAGTTAAACGGATTGCTTTTTTACCCTGTGCAATACGAGGGTGAGGAGTTGTCGCAAAATGTATTTTATACAGGTGCTGCACCCAATCAACAGGCGATTCCGGCGGTGGAATACTTGATGAGCAAGGACGGCGGCGGCGCGAAGCGATTCATATTGCTGGGCACAGACTATGTGTATCCACGCACCACAAATAAGATTTTACGTGCCTTCTTAAAATCCAAAGGCATCCCTGATAAAGATATCGACGAGTCGTATACACCGTTTGGACATACCGATTATCAGACCATCGTCGCGAACATAAAGAAGTTCGCCGCGGGCGGAAAGACGGCGGTAATTTCGACGATTAACGGCGATTCCAATGTCCCATTTTACAAAGAATTAGGCAATCAAGGCATAAAGGCGAAAGATATCCCCGTTGTTGCCTTTTCCGTGGGTGAAGAAGAATTGCGCGGAATAGATACAAAACCGTTGGTAGGGCAGCTTGCCGCTTGGAACTACTTTATGTCGCTAAAAAGCCCTGTGAATACAGCGTTTGTAAAAGAATGGAAGGCGTATGTAGCAAAAAATAAACTAACCGGTGGCGCAAAACGCGTTACAAACGACCCTATGGAGGCCACCTATATCGGCATGCATATGTGGGCGCAGGCGGTTGCCAAATCCGGTACCACGCAAGTGGACGCAGTACGTACCGCGATGGCGGGCCAGACCTTCAAGGCACCCGGTGGCTACCTCGTAAAAATGGATGAGACTAATCATCATCTACATAAACCTGTATTGATAGGCGAAGTGCAGGCAAATGGACAGTTTCAAATCGTGTGGCAGACCAAAGGACCGGTACGCGCACAACCTTGGAGTCCGTTTATCGCTGGTAATGAGAATAAAAATGGTGTGAAGCTGGGCAATCTTTAAACAATTTAAATAGAAACCGAGTTATTGATAAGTCTGAAGCAGCGGTGAGGAATTCTCACCGCTCTATTTTGTGTGAAACGGGGGCGCATACGCGTGATCAAGAGCTTACTGATGGGTCTTCATCTGGCAATATTTTTATGCGTGGCAAACGTGGCCAACGCGGTTGATTCCAAACTCGTCGATCGTTTGCTGAGTGATGATAATGACGAAAAGATAATCGCGATCAACAACTTGGTAGAGAGTCAGGATAAAAGCGCCATCGCGATCCTAAACGCAATGTTAAACGGTAACTTAAACATCACTACGCAGCGAGTGCCCGTCGCGCTGTCTGAATCCGGTGAGGTTATCGACATCGTGCATGGAATTGAAATTGAAGTTGACATGACGACTTTGCAACCAGTGGGGGTTAACAATCGCTTACGCGGAGTGCTCAGCACGGCGCTCGCTGCGTTACGTTTGTCTGCGCAAGATCATGAAGTCAGATTGCAAGCGGCGAAAGAATTGTCGATCAGCGCGGAAGAAGAAATGGTGGGTTTGATTAGAAATGCGCTTAAAAATGAAAAAGAAGATGATATAAAACTGCTGTTAGAGCAAGCGTTGGCGAATATAGGAATTCAAAGCGCAGATCCTGCGGCGCGACGCGAGGCGGTCATGATGTTAGGTCGTAGTGACGATCCGAATACAAAAATAGTACTAGGGCGCTTATTGGAAAGGCAAGAGAACGGCGGTTATATCGAGCCGGATCCGTTAGTAAGAAATGAAGCAAAGAAGGCTATCGAATCCATTAATCAGCGTCTGGTCGTACCAGAAATTATTGGTACGGTATTCAGCGGTTTAAGTCTGGGTAGTGTATTGTTACTTGCGGCATTGGGATTGGCAATCACGTTTGGGTTGATGGGTATCATCAATATGGCGCACGGAGAACTGCTGATGTTCGGCGCGTATACCACCTATGTCGTGCAATTGGCATTCAAAAACTATTTACCCGGAGGCTTTCAATACTATTTATTGGTTGCAATACCAGCGGCATTTTTGGTGTCCGCTCTGGTGGGAGTACTGATGGAGCGTACGATTATTCGACATCTTTACGGGCGACCCCTTGAAACCTTATTAGCGACCTGGGGCATCAGTCTGATTTTAATCCAATTCGTCCGCATGGTCTTTGGCGCTCAAAATGTAGAGGTAGCGAATCCTGCATGGATGTCGGGAGGCCTCGCGTTTGCAGGTGGTGTGGTATTACCGTACAACCGAATGGCCATCATAATATTTGCGCTGGTGGTCAGCGTTTTAGTGTGGGCCTTATTGAATCGCACGCGTCTGGGTTTGTATGTGCGGGCAGTCACACAAAATCGCGGCATGGCGGACTGCATGGGCATCGCGACGCCGCGCATAGATTGGATGACATTCGGCTTAGGTTCGGGCATTGCGGGACTAGGAGGAGTCGCCTTATCTCAAATTGGTAATGTCGGTCCCGATTTAGGACAAAGCTATATCGTAGATTCTTTCCTAGTGGTCGTGTTGGGCGGTGTGGGTCAAATGTCCGGCACCATAATCGCGGCACTAGGTCTTGGCGAATTGAACAAATTCTTAGAACCGCATACAGGTGCTGTACTCGGAAAAATTCTGATATTAGTTTTAATTATATTGTTCATACAAAAACGTCCTCAGGGGATTTTTGCACTTAAAGGTCGAGTGACAGAGGTATGAACATGACCAGTTATTTTTACGGCTTTACACAACTTTTTAGTCCGCGAATTTGGACAATTCTTATTGGCGCTCTGATCATAGGAGTGGGTGTCATTCCGATCGCCCGACTACTCGCACCGGAACATTTTTTATATCCATCCGACTATGTTATTTTGGTGGTTGGAAAAATCATGTGTTATGCGATGGTCGCCGTCGCAATGGATTTGATCTGGGGGTATACCGGCATACTCAGTTTGGGACACGGGTTGTTCTTCGCATTGGGCGGTTATGCTATGGGTATGTCTCTGATGCGGGAGATCGGGACGGAAGGTCAATATGGCAGCACGTTACCGGATTTTATGGTGTTTCTAGATTGGCATGAGTTTCCATGGTATTGGGTAGGAAGCGACTGGCATATCTTCACAATGATCAAGATCGTATTGGTGCCGGGCATCCTAGCGTATATTTTTGGCTATTTCGCGTTTCGATCACGTATCAAAGGGGTGTATTTCTCCATTATCACGCAAGCGCTTACGTTTGCGTTTATGTTGCTTTTTTTTCGCAATGAAACAGGTTTCGGTGGAAACAATGGGTTTACCGACTTCAAACGCATATTTGGCTACGCACTTTCATCCCCGACAACCAAAACGATTTTGTTTATCGTAACCGCGTTAGCGCTTACGACGACACTGTTATTAAGCAGATATTTGGTTAACTCAAAATTTGGCAGGGTGTTGACGGCGATACGTGATGCGGAGAGTCGGGCGATGTTTTCTGGATATGATACAAAAAATTATAAATTATTTGTATGGACGCTCTCAGCCGTAATTTGTGGTATTGCTGGCGCACTCTATGTTCCGCAGGTAGGCATTATTAACCCCAGCGAGATGTCACCCGCCAACTCCATAGAAATCGCGGTTTGGACGGCTGTCGGAGGGAGGGGTACGTTACTAGGAGCCATTGTGGGTGCCGGTGTCGTAAATGGTGCGAAAAGTTGGTTCACGATGGCGTTTCCAGACCTTTGGTTGTATTTTTTAGGTGCCCTTTTTATCGGTGTAACGTTATTTATGCCAAAAGGCATATTGGGGTTGCTAACGCGAAGTCAGGGAGACAAAAAAAATGACTAACATGCCGGATTTAAATCTACAAAGTGATGAACAAAGTGAAATTTCCGGGTTGTCTCACAACGTCGTGCACGGGCGTATCGATACCTCGCATGGCACAGTCCTTTACCTCGAGGACGTAAGTGTGTCATTTGACGGCTTCAAGGCGTTGAATAAATTGTCGTTGACGCTCAATGCCGGGGAGTTGCGTTGCATTATCGGTC
>JAOUGF010000538.1 GCA_029857925.1 Gammaproteobacteria bacterium | reverse complement strand
GTATTGGCGGCGGTATTTTCCCCGCCAAACGTGCCATCACCTACATAATTTTTTCCGTAACTCGCCACCACATCTAACGAGGGATACACCAACCCCAACTGCCTCTCTAATTCTAAACGCGCCACTTCTACACCTGCCGACGCTGTCAACACCTGTAGATTTTCCTTTTTGGCCGCATTCTTCCAAGAGTCGATATTGGAGGGCTCCGGCGCCAGCAATGGAAAATTGTCCGGCCAGCGTGCCAGCGTTTGCGGTGTGTAACCGATAATGCGCGCAAGCGATTGGGATGCGATATCTAGTTGGCTCTTGGCCGAGATCGCGCGCGCGCGCGACAAATCGAATCGCGCCTGCGCGTCATAGACCTCCGTCATAGTAATCGTGCCCACCGACTGCGCGATCTTCAACGTATCGAGCCGCTTGGCGGTGGCCTGCGATTCGGCGTCCGCAAGTTCAACATTGCTTTGCGCCAACAATACATCGAAATAGGCCTGCGCAACACGCAACGCCAAATCTTGCGCGGCGGATTGATAGCGCAACTCTCCCTGCTGCTGCATGTAACCGGCTTGACGATATCCTTCGATATAATTTTTGCGAAACACTGGCTGCGTTAGACGCAATGCGTAGCTGTATTTCTCGAAGTACGGCGTAGTTTTATCCTGCAATATCTGCGAGTTTTTTGCGTAATCCACCGTCGATTTTCCATAGCCGCCGCTCGCCGACGCTACGACATTTGGCAATAGAAACGACCGCGCATAACCCACTTGCTCCTGATCGGACTCCAACACGCTTTTGGCAACCGCGATTTTTGCGTCATAATCCAAGGCCGCCGCATAGGCTTGCTGCAATGTCACCTGGGTGCTGTTGCCTGCGGCCTGCACCAGGGGCGATGCACAAATCATGACCCCAACTATGATCCAGCTATTACCCACAATACGCACGTTCATCGACTATCCCTCAATTCGCTCGTTTTTTTGTCGTAGTTATTTCTTGCTTGTTCGCGAAACGTGACAACATCCGCGTCAACCATTGCAATAGATCATCGACATAGCTAAACACCACGGGGATGACTAACAACGAAAGAAATGTCGATGTGATCAAACCGCCGATGACCGCGATCGCCATCGGCGCGCGGAAACTGGGTTCCGCCCCTATACCCAACGCCACCGGCATCATGCCCGCGCCCATTGCAACTGTGGTCATAATGATCGGTTGCACGCGTTTGCGACAGGCGTCGATCAACGCATCAAACCGGCTCAATCCGTGTTCGCGCCGCGCCATCACGGTGTATTCCACGAGCAAGATCGAGTTTTTGGTCACGATACCCATTAGCATCAACAAGCCAATAACGACCGGCATCGAAAACGCGTTGTTCGTAATCAACAGACCGAGAAACGCGCCACCCACGGACAGTGGCAATGCGGAAAGTATGGTCGCGGGTTGTAAAAAATCGTGAAACAGCAACACCAACACCACATAAATGCACAAGATACCCACCAACATCGCGGTCGCAAAACTGCCGAACATGTCTTTCATGCGTTCAGCGTCGCCCGCAGGAGGCATCATCACGCCTGGCGGCAATTGTTGCAACGAAGGTAATTTTTTCACCATGCCGACCACCTCGCCCAAGGGACGCCCCGCCAATTCGATATCGGTGGTGATGCTGCGCTTACGGTCTAGGCGGTCGATTTGACTCGGCCCGCTCGCCAGCTCTATCGTCGCGACGGCGCTCAACGGCACCTGACCGCCACGCGTTGCGATACGCAATTGTTTAATCGCCTCGATATCCTGTCGCGCCTTACGGTCCAAGCGCACGCGAATCGGAATTTGCCGTTCCGGTAGGTTTAATTTGGACAGCTGCACGTCGAAATCGCCGAACGTCGCGACGCGTATCGCGGCGGCCAAGGCCGCTGCCGTCATGCCTAAATCGGCGGCACGCGCAAAGTCTGGCGTGATATGGATTTCAGGCCGTTGCAGGCTGGCGCTTGAGGAAATATTCCCCAGTCCCGGCAACGTGCGCAGTTCGCGTTCCACGGCATGGCTGGCTTGATTTAACAAGGCGGGATCTTCACCGGTTAACGCCAATTGGTAACGATCACCCGCGTCGCCGACACCGACGGTGACACGCGCGCCAGGCAGAGCGCGCAGACGTTCACGCAATTCATTTTCGATCTCACCCTGTTTGCGTGGGCGGTCACGACGATGTTTAAGATTGATCGTCAACGTCGCCTTGCGCACATCGCTGTCAGCGCCCATGCCAAACGGCCCGCCACCCGACGTCATGCCCACGGCGGTTAATACGCTCGTGATATCCGTAACCGGCGAGATAATCGCACGCGCCTGCTCGGCGACCGCCAACGTATTTTCGAGCGTGCTACCGGGCGGCAACTCGATCTTCA
>JAOUGF010000537.1 GCA_029857925.1 Gammaproteobacteria bacterium | reverse complement strand
AAATAACGCTTGCCTGCAACCATAACAAATACGTTAGCGGTAATACCCCCAAGGTGAAAGCCGCAAAATATATCGCTAATGTGCGTTCTTTTTTAACCACCGCACGCACCATAAAAACTAAATCCGCGCAACAAAACGCCAACGACGCATACAATGACGATGCAAACAGCACCGATGACAATGTTTGCAGGTCTACACCCGCCGCAGGAAGCGATTGGTCCCCTATCGCCCATTCGCTGAAAAAAAACGTGCCGCTCAATACCGCCGCGACTGCAACAAAGCCCCAGGGTAAAATTTCCTCACCGCTACGTGGTTGGACACGGCGCCGCTCCTCCCAAAAAGTGGCCACACGCGCCACTATGGCTTCCCCTTCGCTCACGCCCTGACCGATTTGCTCCGCAATTTGCTCAGTTAGCGTTTTGAGCGCCTTTTCAAGTTGACGGGAAAGGTCGCCTTCCGCTTCGCCTTGTCCTTCCAGCGCGATTTCTAATTGTATCCTACGTGCGCACAAGGCGCCAATCTCCGCCAACCGATGTTGCCACATTAAGAGTTCATTCAGCAACTCGGGAACCGTCTCAAATGCCGTGGTGATCCGCGCGTGATCCAATACGGGTAGCCGTAATGTCCATCCTGTAGGAAGCGGATTGTTGCGTTTTCGACCTTCCACACGCGGTTTAAATATTTGGTTATGGGCGCGCGACAATGCCTGCATCTGCAGTCGTTGGATCGCCAACACCACGCCGATATCCTCGATGTGCCGTTGCACGCGTTGACGTTGGTCGCGTATGCCTTGGTAGGCCAGCGCTGCGCTGGCCCCGGCAAAGGCCGCCAAGGCCATTGGCCACACGCTATTAAACGTATCTACGAGCCAGAGCAATGCCGCTTGCAGGTGATTCATGTGTCGTATATCGCAAATATCGAGGCGGGTTGCCGCCCCCTCACAACGGCAAATTTTATACCACGGTTCGACCACTCCGCAGTCCGAGGACCCCCCACAAAATTAGAAATCCGATTAGCCATGGATCTGATGCGCTCGTTGACGTGTGATGCACGACCGTTACGTGTGTATCCACACGATTGTTAGCGGGCACGGCATCTGCGTACAGGCCACCCACCCCGAATTTTACGCGATAGGAACCTTTAAAGCCTGGCGTAATGGAAATGTTCACGGTTTGCGTTGCTAACAGCACAAACGGGCAGGAATAAATATTTTCGCGTAATACACACCCCGGCAATGACGACGATATTTGTGCATTGTCCTCCGGCAGGACGACCCAAAGGCGAGGTTGATCGTCGATGAGACCCAGTTGATCGCGTGACAGCGTTAACTGATACGTTACACTCTCACCTAGATTCACACTACTTGCCGATGTGCTGGCCTGTATGCCCTGATCAACAAATGTAAAACCACTTTCATCCCACACCGTCAACCAACCATCGCGCATTGCCTGTAACGCGCTGGTAGTATTGACTACCGGGGCATCCGCGCTTTCGGTTCCACCCACGGCTACCCATTTCAAACCCTGATTTACTAACGCCACATCATAAAAGAAATCCGCGCCCTGCCCGCCCATCAATGTACTGGTGGCCAATGACAAAGGATCCACCGCCGTGCTGTCATAGACAAGCCGCGCTAGAAATCCATCACTCTGCCGAACTATGGCCTGCGCGGGATTGCGCAATGGAAAGTCCTCTGACGCCGTGTATCCGGCGACAATGATATCCATGACCCCAGAGGGTCGAGTCCACACCGCCATCCCGTTGATATTGTCGGCGGAACCGCCCCCCAACAGCGTTGAGAACAACAACTCGCTACCGGTCGCATTAAACCCAACCACAAATGCATCGAAGTCCGTCCCCTGGTGTACCGAGGGGATCGCCACACCAGGTGCTCTATGGTATAAAGGGAAAAGACGCAACCCAGGATTATCTGCCGCAAGTTTGGCCCCGGTGCCCACATCCACCAGGCCAGATTGCGTGGCACCCGCGAGCAATATAGTTGTACCCACCACCCGCACGCGCGACACCAATTCATCTGCGCCGCCGCCCAAGTAGGTCGTAAAGGCAATCGAATATTGATTGAGCATGGACTGTGTCCATTTCGTCAAAAATACATCCCGACACCGAAAATTTGGCGATTCGCTCGCAGACAGGCTACCTCGCAAACAGGCGTCGCCTACAAACGATTTGTAACTATAGTCCGACCCTACGGGGGTCAACAAATCACTTGAGTTGCTATGCCCCGCAAGGTAGATGTTGCCACCGCCATCGACGTCCAGGCCCACACCATAATCATCACCCGAGCCGCCGAAACGGGATGCAAACGCCAATCCCCAGGTACTACTGTTTTCTTCAAAAATTTTGATTACAAACGCGTCTATACCGTTGGGGGAACTTTCGATTT
>JAOUGF010000041.1 GCA_029857925.1 Gammaproteobacteria bacterium | reverse complement strand
CGTCGTCTGCGCCAACGCCTTCAGGCCATGTAACATCCAATTGATCGCCGCGATCAACGTAATCGTGGTGATAAATATCGCCAGCGCCGCGATAAAAAAACCCTGGTTCAATAATTCGGTGCGCGCCTCTACCAGTGCATGAGTGGACAAACCGAAATATAGCTGGCCCACCTTCTCCGCGCCTATGCGCAAAGGCATCCGCGCGTCTACGACACCTGGAGAAGAAGATACTTCTTCTGTAAGCGGCGTCGACCACCCCTCAGGCACACCGAACGCGCCAAACAACTTTCCGGCGGTGTCACGCACCACTAAGTAGCGAATTGAGCTTCCTGATGCGCGCACCAAGCCCTCAAGTTGTTCTTGTACGCCGACGTAGTCATGACGAAATACACCTTCTGCAAGTGCGGCGTTCAACAACGGTGTCAACTCATTTAATCTAAGCTCGGTTTGCGCGTGGATAGTTGCATTAAATACCCGCCCAGTGTTCGCCATCAATAACGCTAGTACCACTAACTCAACGGCCACTGCGGCGATGATAATTCTGGTTGCCAACGAATGTGTAGGTGGCCACAACCTCAAAAGCGCATTACTCCTTAGGTGTCGGCGGCATATATTTTTGAATACTGCGCATGGTTGCCTCATCAAGCGCCAGCCAGTCCTCATAGCCTGTTGCATCAAGGTGCGCGCGCCCTTGCGGCGTCGCGCTGAAACCCAAGATCGCCGCACGCCACTTCGCAACGATTGAAGAGGCTACACGCGGATTTACCAGCACCATAAAGCCCGGCACGGACTCCGTCTGCGCCAACGCGCGTAGGCGTTCTTTAACGCTTGATTTCATCCACACCAAATGCCCCGTCAAACCGGCATCGGCGTCACCGCGTAACGGCGCTGCAAGCGCATTTTCGTTAGTATCATATTCCTGCAATTGTACATCGCGTCCAGGCTGCAATTTGTTGCGCGTCAACAAATCCAACATCAACAAATAATTCATAGATTGACGAGGCGGTATGGCGAGTTTTTTACCTTTCAAATCGGCCATCGATCGTAGCGGCGTATCTTTGTCTACCACGATATAGGCATGAATCTGATAACGGGTCATCGCTAAGCGGCGATATTTAACTTCGTGCTCGGCAATCCACGCGAAATGCGGAGGAACAAATATCAAGTCATATTCTGCATTGCGCATGCGTTGTAAAAAATCCGCGTAGTCCGGTGCGGTGGCGACATTGATGGCATGAGCACCTTCCGCTTGCAAATGATCGCGTAGCGGTGTGAGCGCTGCGATCAGTTTTTGCGAACTTAAATATGGAAATATCCCGAATGTGTAAGGCGTTTCCTCGGCCTGAATAGGCGACCAAATCCATAGCCCGCCAATTATCATTAATTTCGCTGCATGTTGCATCATTGTTTTATACCTCGATCACTCATGCTTGATTGTCAACCCAGTATCCACCCTGTCTCTGCACATTCGGCACCCGTATTTATTACTATTATTGTGCGGTATAAATTCGCCGAAACGCTCGAAGGATTTAGCGACTCGCACCGAAAATTATTAATGCGGTATGCGTTGCGAACTTAGAAAAATATTAGGATTTGTACGGCCCATGTTTTCCCTAACTAAAAAGTATGAATAACCTAAACGACATCGATTTCAGGCGCACACGTGATAGCGCCCTAGAGAAGCAATGGCAACTAAAGGTCTGTTATCCAGCCGTGTATTGCGTGCGGCGCTCGCGGTTGACCGCTGATTTGACGAAGGCAGGTGTTTGAGACGTGGTCAACTGCAGAAATACACCACGCAAAATTCCGGGAATTTCACATTCACAGCACCATAGATATGAAATGAGTCTGGTCTATTCCTTTAAGCGATAATATCGCGCTTGACGAGACGACAAACGGTTGGGGACCTGCGATATAGAAATCGAAACCTTTTAAATCCGCGTGTCGGCCCAACACCGACACCAGCAGGTTTTCCCGTTGGGCGTCATTTGCGGTCGCCACGACGATTTCTTGAAAATGAAATGTGTCCAACGCATCCGCCCAAGCGCGACAGGCATTTGCCAGATAATGTCCGTCTTGAGATTTGCTAAACCAATAGAGAAATATCGCCGGGGCATGTTCCAACGCCATCGCGTGTTCCGCCAGACTCTTAATCGGCGCAAACCCGCGGTCACAGGCCAACAACACAATCGGACGCGTCGAGGTCTGATGCAACACAAATTCTCCGACCGGGCCATACACGTTCACCGTGTCGCCGACGCGCACGCGATCAAATATGCGTCGCGCAAATGGATTGGCATCATCGCGATAGACATGAAAATGCAGATTGCGATCGTCACAAGGACAGCTTGAGATCGGGTATGCGTTCGCGTCGTCTTCGATACTCAACGCGACGCTCTGACCCGCCAAAAAACGCAAGCGATTGCTGCGCGGCGTCTGCAGGTGCATAAGCAGAATATCCGCGGTCAGCGGCTTCAGCGCGTGTACGCGCGCCGGGATATCGTGTAATTGGATCTCGTTGACATGGGCAGCGACGTTGGCCTCCAATTCGACGTCGGTATGCGCGCCACACGAGCACATCAGCGCATAATTTTGGGTTTTTTCGGCGTCCGAAAACACGTAGTCGTGGTGACGAAGCTTGCTCACTTCGCCGCGCACCACACGCGCCTTGCACAATCCGCAATTGCCGTTACTGCAACCATAGTTCAGCGCCAACCCCGCGCGCAATCCGGCCTCTAACAAGGTCTCCGTTTCGGCGACTTCGAAGCGTTGATTTAGCGGTTGAAGCAATGCGAATTTGGACATCGTACTTCTATTAGCGGCCTGTTGAGGACGATTTATACCTCTAAAAAAAGCAATTAACGCCTGACCTTACAATTTTAACGCGAAATGGTGACAATTGATTTCCATGCGCTTGCGCAAATAGAAACGATGTGCCGCAAAGCGATGCACACCGGAATCGAGGTGCACACACTCACAACCCTGTTGCCGGGCATGGTCCACCAGCCAATCAAACAACTGATCGCCGAACCCGCGA
The DNA here is from genome assembly GCA_029857925.1 of Gammaproteobacteria bacterium. Taxonomy (GTDB): domain Bacteria; phylum Pseudomonadota; class Gammaproteobacteria; order S012-40; family S012-40; genus CAKKRP01. Next base: position 6,932 of record JAOUGF010000041.1, on the reverse strand, counting down.
GAGCGCTCGCGCTCCACGGTAATTAAATCGTCCACATACAACAATTTGCCGAAGGCCAGCATTTCCATTACACGAAAACCGGCAACACTATGCACCTGCCCGTCTTCCAAATAGACAAGTTGGTATCCTTGGGCGCGCTGGCGTGTCACCTGCGCAAGAAACTGCGCCTCACTCAAGTGTGGCCGCAATTCCGCCATTACGGGGTAACAGCGTTTGGTGTCATCTTCATTCGCGGCCAGCGCGATACGCATTAGTGACGGAAATGCCGCATGCCGGTAAACACCATCGCCATGCCGTGTTCGTCGGCGGCGGCGATGACCTCGTTGTCACGCATAGACCCGCCGGGTTGGATTACCGCGCGTATGCCTGCCGCCGCAGCGGCATCTATGCCATCGCGGAACGGGAAAAACGCATCCGAGGCCATCACCGAACCGCGCACTTCCAGTTTTTCATCCGCCGCCTTGATACCGGCGATTTTGGCGCTGTATACGCGACTCATCTGGCCCGCGCCCACACCTATTGTCATCGCGTCGCGCACATAAACGATCGCGTTGGATTTGACGAATTTTGCGACCTTCCACGCGAACATTAAATCATCCAACTGTTGCGCCGTCGGTTGCAGTTTGCTGACCACCTTCAGTTCAGCGCGCGTGACCATGCCGTTGTCACGGTCTTGCACCAACAAACCACCGACGACCCGTTTATAATCCAGACCCGGCGCCGCCGAGTTTTGCCACGCGCCGCACTCCAACACCCGCACGTTGGGTTTGCTGGCCAGCGCGCTCAGCACCTCACGCGCGACCTGCGGGGCGATGATGACCTCGACGAATTGCCTCTCTACGATCGCCTTCGCGGTCGCCACGTCCAACGGACGATTAAACGCGATGATGCCGCCAAACGCAGAGGTGGGATCCGTCTTATAGGCGCGGTCGTAGGCCTCGAAGATATCCTTGCCGACAGCGACACCGCAGGGATTCGCGTGTTTGACGATCACGCAGGCCACCGCATCGAATTGTTTGACGCATTCCAATGCCGTGTCGCAATCCGCGATATTGTTAAAAGACAACTCTTTGCCGTGCAACTGCGTCGCACCGCCGACGCTGCCGGCCATACGCGGTTCTTCGACGTAAAACGCGGCCTGTTGATGCGGATTTTCGCCATAGCGCATCGCCTGCACCTTACGCACGCGCGGTGCGAAGGTGTCGGGAAATTTTTCGGATTCTCCGCCGCTCGCGCGCGGCAATAAATATTGCGCGATCGCGGCGTCATAGTCGGCGGTGTGCGCGAACGCCTTCGCCGCCAAACGAAAACGCGTCGCGTCGCTGACGCGTTTTTGCGCGTCGATCTCGGCGATGACCGCGTCATAATCGGCGGGATCGACGACAACCGTCACCGCGGCGTGATTCTTCGCCGCCGCGCGCACCATCGTCGGCCCACCGATGTCGATATTTTCAATCGCCATCGCCAGGTCACAATCCGGCCGTGCAATGGTTTGTGCAAATGGGTAGAGATTGACGACGACCAAATCTATCGCAGAGATGCCGTGCTGCGCCATCACCGCATCGTCGGTGCCGCGCCGCGCGAGGATGCCGCCGTGCACCTTGGGGTGCAGCGTCTTAATCCGGCCATCCATCATCTCTGGAAACCCGGTGTATTGCGACACCTCGGTAACCGAGACACCTTCCTTTTTTAGCAAGGTGGCCGTCCCGCCGGTGGATAAAATATCGATGCCCATTGCCGCCAATTTGCGTGCAAACGGTACCAGCCCCGTCTTGTCGGAGACACTGATCAATGCGCGTTTTAAGGAAGTCATTCTAACCCGTAAAACTTCAATTTTTTGCGTAACGTCCCGCGGTTTATGCCCAAGATATCGGAGGCGCGCGATTGATTGCCGCCGACGTAGCGCATCACCGCCTCCAATAGCGGTTGCTCTACCGTTTCCATCACCATATCGTAAAGATCCGTTGTGACATGACCGTTGAGATCCGCGAAATAATTCGCCAACATCTGGCGCACACATTCTTGCAAGTTATATTTTGTCGTCTGGCCGGTAACACGCTCTTGTGTTGTTGTACCTGTTTCGTAACGCGTCGTCATCCCCGTCATGCTGCAATTCCCTCTTGTGTGATTTGTTGACAAAAATAGTCACCCAACGCCGCGAGTTGTGCATTCGCGTCTTCAATACCATTCACAAATTGACGAAAGTGGGTTCCCCCTGGGAGGTCATTAATGTACCAGGACAGATGCTTGCGCGCCATGCGCACACCTGTAAATTCTCCATAAAATTTATAGAGGGCTAGCATGTGCTCGCTTATCACCTCGTGCATCACCGCCCACGTCGGCGCTGCTTCCTCATAATTTGTATCTAAATAACGCGAGATTTGCTGAAATAACCAAGGTTGCCCTAAGGCTGCGCGTCCGATCATCACCGCATCGGCGCCCGTCTCTGCCAACACACGCCGCGCCTTTTGCGGGCTATGAATATCGCCATTGGCGATCACCGGGATGCGTACCGCCGCCTTGATCTCGGCAATGGTGGCATATTCGGCGTCGCCTGCAAATTTACAGGCGCGCGTACGCCCATGCACCGCCAACGCCTGTATGCCACAGGCCTCAGCCAGACGTGCGATTTGCACGCCGTTGCGCGTTTGGGTATCCCAACCCGTGCGTATTTTTAACGTGACCGGGACATCTACCGCCGCAACCACGGCGCTCAGGATACGCGCCACCAACGCCTCGTCACGCAGCAACGCAGAACCTGCGGCGACATCGCAGACCTTTTTGGCAGGACAACCCATATTAATGTCTATGATTTGCGCCCCTTGCGCGACATTGAGACGGGCCGCTGCGGCCATTTGTGTCGCGTCCGCCCCCACGATTTGCACCACCCGTATGCCGTCTTCACCCGCGTGATTGCGGCGCAACAGCGTCTTACGACTATGTTGTAATTCGGGCTTGGTACTGACCATTTCCGACACCGCAAGCCCAACACCAAAACGGCGACATAGCTGGCGAAACGGTAGATCCGTGATCCCTGCCATAGGTGCTAGCACCACGGGTGTGGCAATCGTATAGGGGCCTATGCGCATACGCGAGTGTGTCGTCAGATTCAGGGGGGGAGATATGATAGCCGCGAACGGCCACTAAAACAAAGAACTATATTCCGCTATTTTTCAATGATATAAAAAATAACTTGGGCGCGTATGCGCGCCCTGTGGATCAATGGAAGCTAAATTCGAAATTCACGGCGGTAGAACCCGGGTCCATAATCTCGAGCAATATCTTCATCGGCACGCCGGCACGCATCCCGTCCTCTATCCGTATGTCGCTGGTCAGGTATTCCTGTGGCATAAACCGTCGTTGCGCGATTAGCTTGCCGTTGATGTCAGAAAAGGTGAGTTGCAGGATAGGATAGGCCTGCGTATAGGAGGCCTCATTCACAAAGGTCGCGGTCACCATCAATGCATTGGCCTTATTCGGATGAGAACGCACGTCGCGCTGTGTCAGCCGCATCGACTTGAGATCGCGCGGTGCGGTGATGTCACACGGCACGAAGCCCGAGATTTGCGCACAGGCCGTTTCGAGGTAGGGTCGCACGCTCGGATATTTGGCGGCGATAATGGAACGTTTAAAATAAAAATATTGGGCAACGCCGCCCAACGCTAACACCACAATCAATGAGGTCAGCAACGCATAGCGCAGCCACGGACCGCGCGGTGTGGATATTTCCGGGCTTTCCAACTCGTCCAGCACGTAATTACTCGTAGGGGCTGTCGCAAAACTCGCCGCCGCCTGGGGACGAGTTTTAGGCTCGCTAGGCTTACTTGGCTTACTGCGCACCTCCGCTGGTGGAGGGGTCGCTACTGCAGGTGCGGGTTTAGAGACGCGGGAGATGGATTCGCGGGCACGCCCCCCTGACACCTGAAAGTCTTCCAGTGCCGCCGCATCATTTTGCGTAAACTTGCCGACCGCCTCGTCTTTCGCCAACGGCACATCGGCGGGCAGTTCATCCATTAAAGATGACAGACCGTCAAACACCGTACCGCATTGCCCGCAACGAACGCGCCCATTGGCGGCCTTCAGCTGTTGTGGGCCGATACGGAAGATGGTATGACAACTTGGGCATTCCGTATACATAGATGTCCTTTGAACCGGCGCCTCCTGTGGCGTGACATTCGTTTCTTCGATAGTACTAACTTGCATGGGTTTTGCCGCCACCGTTCAATCTCCGGTACATGCCTACCTGACAAGTTTCTGACTCACTTTAACAGGCGTCGCGCGTGGTAGGATCAAGAAGTTGAATAATTTAACAATATTTTTTAATCAAGCGCCATGCCGAAGTGCCACAATTCTCACCCAATCTTCACGATCTAAACGCTCAATTGACCCAAACCACGGTTTATAGGCCGCACTTACCTGTTCAAACTGGTCTTTTAATAATCCAGAGAGCACTATCCACCCCCCTGGCTTAACACGCATCGCAAGGTCTGCGGCCAATTCGCACAGCGGCAGCGCCAGGATATTGGCGACAACGATGTCTACTGGCGGTGCGTTCAACGCCTTTGCCAACCCGGTATGGATGCTCGTGCTGACACCATTGAGCTGCGCATTGTCACGGGTCGCCACCAAGGCCTGGGGGTCGATATCCACCGCCCACACCTGGCGCGCGCCCAGCAATGCCGCACCCACCGCGAGGATGCCCGACCCGCAACCAAAATCGATAACGTCCAAGCCCACCAAGGGGTGTCCGCCCAACCATTGCAGGCACAACGCCGTGGTGGCGTGTGTGCCCGTCCCGAAGGCCAGGCCTGGATCAAGACGAATATTGACCGCTGCGGGATCAGGAGGTTCATAGGCCGTCGGCACCACCCACAGACGCGCCCCAAATTGCATGGGTTTGAAATACTGTAACCAGGCACGCGTCCAGTCCTGGTCCTCCAGCCGTGTGATACCACCCTCCGCGACGGGCAGATGGCCACTGCGCGCCGCGACGGCGGCCGCGACCGCGTCGATGTCCGTCTGCACCTCAAACAAGCCCGTCACCTTGACCGCCCGCCACAACGGGGTCGCCCCCGGCGGTGGCTCGAACAACGGTTGATCGGCATCGTCGGCATAGGTAACGGACACCGCGCCCAATTCATTAAGGTGATCGGACAGCGCGTCGGCGTGTTGCGCGTCCGTTGCGTAATGGATTTGCCACCAGCTCATCGCGTGCGTTATTTCTTACCTCGACCGTATAAATACTGACTGAAGGTCGCCACGTCGGTGCCCATACGACGGATCAAGTGATCCAGACTCACAATCGCATGCTCTAATAGATTCACCGCGATATACGGGTGTTCGACGCGCAAGCGGTTGTACATCGTGCGTGTGAGTTTCAACAATTTACATTGCCCGGTCACGGCACGCATGCGTACGGAGCGCGGTTGACGATCGAAAAACGACATCTCGCCCATCAATTCGCCTTCTTGCATGCGCCCGACCTCGGTCTCGTTGCCGCTGTCGTCATACATCAGTGCCGCCTCGCCCTGCACGACAAAATACAAGGCCTCGCCCACATCGCCGATATTGGCGATCATATCGCCCTTTTTAAAGGTGACTAATTCGGTGTAGTCGATCAATATCTGCACCTCTTTGATCGTCAACGAGGCACACAAATGTTGCTGATTAAGAAACTCGGCGAGATTAATCTTCTCTGATGAGGTCATACATAGGCTCCTGGCGACCAATAACCCTTTTAAAGGCAACGAAGAAATACACGGCGAACGCGAGACTTTTTTGTCCGCCTGCTATAGCATAAAGGATTGAATTTCCTTAGTCATCTGTTACGGAGAAACTGTAATGAATAAAGCGCAGCATTGGCTGGCAGTAATCGGGCTCTCATTGGCGGCCGCTACATCAGCCTGGGCGGAGCCCGAGTTTCAAGAGGGCGTGCATTATGAACGCCTGACCACCCCGGTCGCGACCGGCACCGGCGGGCAAATCGAGGTATTGGAGCTGTTTTGGTACGGCTGCCCGCACTGCTATCGGTTTGAGCCGTTTGTCGAACGGTTCTTGGAAAACAAACCCAAAAACGTGAGTTTTGTGCGCGTCCCGGCGATTTTCCGCCCCGAATGGGAAGTCCATGCGCGCGCCTATTACACGGCCGAATTGTTGGGCGCGGTCAACAAGGTCCATCGCCCGTTGTTTGATGCGATACACGAACAGCGTCTGCACCTCGACGATATGGCCGCGATGGAGAAATTTTTCGTAGACCACGGCGTGAAAAAGGCGGACTTCGCGAAGACCTTTAATTCATTTGCCGTCGAAACCAAGGTACGCCTTTCACGCAAGGCGGCGGAAACCTACGGCATCAATGGTGTGCCTAGCGTCATCATCAACGGCAAATACCGCACCAGCGTCAATACTGCGGGCAGCGGCGACGCGGTAATGAAGGTGATTGACTTCCTCGTAAAAAAGGAATTGGCGGCAAAGAATAAGCCGTAAACAAAAAAGGCAGGCGCTAACCGCCTGCCTTTTTATTCCGTCCGTCAGCGTGAGGACTTAGATCTTTTCGCTATCCGTGTCGTTATCGTTTTCGTTGGCGGCCGCCTCGGCCTTGCGTTGCTCGGCCAATGCGGCCTCGATCGCGGCCTGGCGCTCGGCCTCGGCCTCGGTACGTTCCACCACCTCGCGCGTGACCAGGCCTTCAGCGATTTCGCGCAGCGCCACCACGGTAGGTTTATCGTCATCCCACGGCACCAAGGAGTCTTTGCCATAGGCCAATTGGCGCGCACGCTTGGTCGCGAGCAAGACCAATTCAAATCGATTGTCCACGTGTTCCAAACAATCTTCAACAGTGACACGAGCCATTATTCTTCCTCCGGCGGTACGCGTGAAACCGACTATTGTAGTCTATTTACTACTTACGGGCCAATAAATTGTCGAGCACA
>JAOUGF010000040.1 GCA_029857925.1 Gammaproteobacteria bacterium | reverse complement strand
GGTTTCACGTATCGCCGTGATATTACCGATACGGCGTGCCACCGACGCCACGTCGATCGAGGTGTCACCACCGCCGACGACCACAACGCGGCCGGTCACGTATTGCAAGCGACCGTCATTAAACGCATTCAAAAATGCCACGCCGGTGATGCAATTCTTGGCCTCGGCACCGGGTACCGGCAATGGACGACCCGATTGCGCACCCAACGCCCAGACGATGGCATCGAAGTCTTTTTCGACTTGCGCCAGCGGAATATCTTTACCTATGCGCGTGTTGAGCTTTAGCGTCACGCCCATTTCGACAATACGGTTGATCTCGCCATCCAACACATCACGCGGCGTACGATAGCCCGGAATGCCATAACGCATCATACCGCCAAGTTCCGCGTGATCGTCAAACACCGTGCAGGCATGACCTAATAAACGCAATTGGTAGGCCGCCGCCAGTCCCGCAGGGCCGCCGCCGACGATCGCGACTTTTTTGCCGGTATCTTTGCCAGCCGTGAATGTAAATTTGGACTTCAGTGCGTGGTCGCCGATAAATTGCTCGACCGCGTTAATACCCACGTGATCTTCCACCTCGTTACGATTACAACCGCTTTCACAGGGCGCGGGACACACACGCCCCATCACCGACGGGAACGGGTTTGCAGTTGTGGAACGACGAAATGCATATTCCTGCCAGGTTACACCGGCGACGGGTTTTTCGATGCCGCGCACGATATCCAACCAGCCACGGATATCTTCACCGGAAGGACAGCTACCTTGACACGGCGGCGTGCGGTGTATGTAGGTCGGACACTTATGCGTCCAGCTCGCTTGGAAAATCGCTTCATTCAAATTTTCCTGCTCGTGATCGCCGTCTTGGTAACGACGAAAGGTTAATTTTTTGTTTACGTCATCCGGTGATGCGGCCATGGTATATCAACTCCTCTACGCTAGCGATTACTGTTTATCACCCAGGACAATGGCGTTGCTCACCAATTGGTGTACGCTGACGATCATGTCCCTCGGGAAACCATAATACGGTAAAACCTTCGAGTACTGACTCTTACAAATCGCGCAAATCGCGGCAACATTATTTACGCCATTATTGTCCACGACATGCTTGAGCGCTTCCATACGCGGTAACGCACCTTTAACGCGTAACTCCAATAAATCGTCTGTCAATAATCCTCCGCCGCCTCCGCAGCAATAGGTTTTTTCACGGATCGTGTCTGCCGGCATATCGACAAAATGATTGCACGCAGCCTTGATGACTTTGCGTGGCAACTCAAATTGACCGCCCGGCAAATTTCCCATGCGCGACGCACGCGCGACGTTGCACGAATCGTGAAAGGTCACTATACGGTTGTCGTTAGCTTCTTTATCTAACGTGATGCCGCCGCTGTCGATCAAATCAGAGGTAAACTCAATGATGTGCTGGGGTGACGGATAACGCGGATCGAGAAAATCAAACGGCCCCGCCAACGTATTCCAGAAACTATATGCGACACGCCAGGCGTGACCACACTCACCTACTATGATGCGTTTTACACCCAACTCCAACGCCGCCGTGCGCACGCGTTCGGCGATCTTTTTCATCTGGTCGTAGCTACCGATGAACATGCCGAAATTCGCGGCCTCAGAGGCATACGAACTCAATGTCCAGCTAATACCGGCCTGATGGAATACCTTTGCGTAACCAATAAGGCCGTCAATATGCGGCTCGGCAAAAAAATCCGCGGATGGCGTGACTAATAATACGTCGGCACCCTTTACATCTAACGGCAGGCGCACGTCAAAACCGGTATCGTCCTTAATATCTTCTTCCAGACCTTGCAAGGTGTCGGCGAGCGCTGGCTCGGGCAATCCAAGGTTGTTGCCGATCTTATGCACCTTGCCGATAATCTCATTGCAATATTTTTGGCCTTTGCCAATAGTGTCCATGATCTCGCGCGCCGCCATGGATATCTCAGCCGTATCTATGCCATAAGGACAAAACACGGAACAGCGACGACACTGCGAGCACTGATGAAAATATTTATACCAATCACCCAACACTTGTTCTGTCAAATCTTCCGCACCGACCAAGCGCGGAAAATATTTTCCTGCAAACGTAAAGTGTCGACGATAAACCTTGCGAAATAAATCCTGACGCGCGACCGGCATATTTTTCGGATCCGTCGTGCCCTGGAAATAGTGGCACTTATCGGTACATGCACCGCACTTGACGCAGCTATCCAAATAAACTTTCAACGAACGGTATTTAGTCAGTAGCTCGCCCATCTTATCGATAGCGACCTCTTTCCAATTGTCTACCAACTGACCAGGAAAACCGAGTGACTCTTGATGCTGTGACGATGCAACAAAGGGTTGGCTATGCGCCATCGCATCGGCATGAATGATCGGTATAACCGGATATTCACGCATCTTCGGCGTTTCAAATTCGACCTTCGCCACGCACTCTACTCCTAAAAGATGGTCTGAATTACTTGCTTTCTAACTTGGCAGCCCAGGGCGCCAAATGGCGTTTCTCACGCGGATTATCCACTTGATTGCGCGAGGGACTAAAAAACAAACCGGGTGCGTGCAATAATTTTGAAATCGGAAACACCAGCATCAAACCTGCGACCAACGCTAAATGCGCTAACACCAGCGGATCGGCGGGTACCGGTTGTATATCTAAGCGCAACAGGCCCAGCGCGAACATCTTTAACCCGATAATATCGGTGTGCGCGACAAAGCGCATCATCAAACCCGTTAACGCGATAGCCATCAACAACCACAGCATCAGGTGGTCGGAAAGATTACTGATATAGCGTATGCGTTGCACCACAATACGCCGCAACCACAATGCGAATAACCCGGCCAACATTGCGAAACCGGCATAGGTACCAAAGGTTTGCGCGAGCGCCACCCAACCCCAAACGGGTTCGGTGAAATAACGAAGATGCCGAATTAAAACCAGCAATAAACTGGCATGAAAAAGATAACCAAACAACCAAATCCATTTATTCGACTTAAAGAGGCTCTCAAATAAAACAACCTCGCGCGCCATGCGTATCCACACCCCTGTGCGCGTCGTCGGTGCAGGCGTGGTGGGGATTTTGAGGGGGGCGGGTGTGCGCGCATATATAAATACGCGCCAACCCACACCAACGGTGAAAACCAATGCCGCGCCATACATCAGCAGCGCAAAAAACATCGTCAAACCACTCATTACGCCCCCATCTCAATCCACCAAACCGCACTCCCTCGTTCTAGGGAGCCTTTATAATTACACGCAACCGGTCGGCTTCGGCAAACCCGCGATTTTACACGCTTGCTTGGCTGGGCCATAGGGGAACAACTCATACAAATATTTGCTGTTACCTTTTTCTGGGCCCAATTTCTTGCCTATCGCCTTCGTCAACACGCGCACTGCAGGGGCGATTTGATATTCGTCATAATATTCGCGTAGGAAGTTAATCACTTCCCAATGCGCTTCAGTCATATTGACATTTTCGGCAGCGGCCAACACCTTGGCTGCATCTTCCGTCCATTCGGCCAAATTCAATAAATAGCCTTCTTCATCTGTTTCCAGGGACTTGCCTGCCACTTCGATACTCGACATGGAATTTTACCTCCTCAAAATTTAGATTATAACCAAGCAGAAGTGGTGTCGTGCTTCGTCACCAAATCGACAAAACCCGCGTAATCCACTAGCTTTACTCCGTCCATCAACTTACCTTTGATGCCACGCGCCAACACATCGGCTTCTAGTGCATACACCGTAACATTGGCCATCGCACCTTTAACGGCATTGCTTGACGCACTGCCTGCAAGCGCCCCATAGACACCGTCTTCGATCAACAACACACTGCTGCCTTTCTTGACATAGCGCAAACAAGATTCTAACCCATTACGCTCAAAAGGTGATTTATTTACTGTATGTAATACGCTCATCGTTCCCCCGCCTAGAAGCTGAACACGACGTCATTTTGTTCGATGATGCCCGCCATATCCGTGCGTGACACCACTTGGATAGAATCCTTTTCGGCATAACCTTCGTTCTCATCTTCATAGGTGAGATCGAGCAGGTCTTCGCGGGACAACCCGCGTGCCTCTAAAGATTCTTTTTCGACATAAATCTTACGTACGTCGTAATCACCCAAGGCCTTGTAGGTCGGTGAGAAATTCTTCATGCCTACCGCCGTGGTGTTCTGCCCTTTCAACAACTGAAACACGCCGTCGTCGATAAATGCAAGGCTAACGTCTTGCTCAAAGGCCGCACCGATCAACACCACTTCGAGGGACTCCAACGCATATACGGAGCCGTAGGGTGCCCTGCGATTCAAATACAACATTTTTTTGGTCGCCATGACGCTCCCCCCTTAATCGCCAAACACGACGAGGCGATCCGCCTCGATGCCGGCTTCAATCAACTGACCCAGGCCGGAGATATGAAAACCAGGGGCTATGTTATTGCCATCCAACCCCTGGCGCTTGGCCTCTTTCTCATCCATGATACCGCGGCGCTGCGCAGCGGCGATACACACCACCATATCCAACTGGTGTTCTTGCTGAAGCTTGCTCCAGCGTTGTTGGATATTGCGATCATCCTGTGGCGGGACTGTGTATCGCGTGGCGTTATTCACGCCGTCGTGATAGAAAAAAATCCGACCAATTTCATGTCCGCCATCCAGCGCCGCCTTACAAAAATTGTAAGCCGTATCTGACGCTTGATGGGTGTAGGGCCCCTCACTGACCAGCACCGCAAATTTCATAGACGTAAACCCTTTAGAATCTTATGTGGGTGGACGCGTTCAGGCTTGCACGCGCACCGCGCCAGTTGTCGATATGGAACTTCGTAAACGGTAGTTCCGTCAATTCGAAGAACCGCGGCCAACCGATACGTTCAATCCAGTCACCCACGCGTTCCCAATCTTTCGCATCTTTTTGATAGGTGCGTAAGATCTTTTTGACGACCTCTGCAGCCTCAGTCCAACGCGGCGGATTGTTCGGGATATCGGCGGCAACCAATTTATGGAACATCGGTTTACTGCGCGCATTGGAGTGTTTACCACCCACCCAGATCGCCAATTTGGAATTTTCCGGATCATTGATCTGCATCGGAGGACACGGCGGATAGCACGCGCCACAACACACGCATTTCTTTTCATCCACTTCCAACGACGGACGACCATTCACCATCGCCGGACGAATCGCCGCGACCGGGCAACGTGCTACGACCGCAGGGCGCTCGCAGACATTGGCCACCAAGTCGTGATTGATCTTAGGTGGCTTGGTGTGTTGGATATTAATCGCGATATCGCCTTGACCGCCGCAGTTGATTTGGCAGCACGAAGTGGTCATATGTACGCGATTCGGCATACGTTCGTTGATGAATTCGTCATGCAGTTCATCCATCAACGCCTTCACCACGCCGGAGGCGTCGGTGCCGGGGATGTCGCAATGCAACCAACCTTGTGTGTGTGCGATCATCGTCACCGAAGGACCTGTGCCGCCGACCGGAAAGCCTTCTTTGGTCAACATATCAACCAAGGGTTTGACCTTCTTTTCGTCGCTGACCATGAATTCCATATTGGAACGGATGGTAAAACGCACATAGCCTTCGGCATATTTGTCGGCGATGTCGCACAGCTTACGGATGGTGAACACATCCATCTGACGCTGTGTGCCGGCGCGCACCGTCCAAATTTGATCGCCGCTGTGTGCGACGTGGTGCAATACACCGGGACGCGGACGATCGTGGTATTTCCAATTACCGAAATTTTTCTTCATTAACGGGTGCATGACGGGAAATGGATCCGGCACACCGCTTTCTATAGGCATACGAAGTTGTGACATACTACACTCCGGTGATTCTCAATGAGTCCAAGATAAAATACGGATTAACCCGCGTTCGCTTTACGTTCATTCCACTTGTCAGCCTCTTCCGCCCATGTATCCATACGGACATAAGAGCTTTGACGCGGACTAGAGATCATGTTCGGATCGACTTCAACGCCTACACCTTCAAGGAAGTTGACCAAGCCGATACGTTCGATCATTTCACCGGTACGCTCGTGTTCCAGCGCGTTGTCGGCGAAGAAATCTACGATGCGACGTGCCAGATCTTGAATCTTTTCGTAGTCTTCATCGGTGTCCATTTTCATGAACGGCACGATCACGGTGCCCATCGTGTCACCGATCTTCAAGGTACGCTTACCACCGATCAATACCGTCACGCCCTTGTCTTTACCGGGTGACAAGGCCTTGGTCATGACATTGATGCAATGCATGCAGCGCACGCAGTTGCGGTTATCAATTGCCAAGGTGTCATCGTCGTTCAAAGACAGCGCATTGGTCGGGCAACGTGACACCACATTGTCAACCACGTATTTGCGGCTCTTTTGCTTCACGAAGGCCTGAACTTCTTTCTGGTCGACTTGAATATCGTCGCGCCAGGTGCCAATGACGGAGAAGTCAGAACGATGTATGGAGTTCATACAATCGTTCGGGCAACCGGAGACTTTGAATTTAAATTTATAGGGCAAGGACGGACGATGCATTTCGTCCATGAAGTTATTGACGAGACTGCGATGCAACTTTTGCTCGTTGGCGCATGAATGCTCACAACGTGCCGCACCCACACATGACATACCGGTGCGCACGGCGGGGCCAGCACCACCCAAGTCATAACCCATGTCATTTAATTCGTCAAAAGCGGACTGCACTTTTTCAGAGGTCGCACCTTGGAACATGATGTCGCCGCTCTGTCCATGGAACGCAATCAAGCCCGAACCATGCTTTTCCCAAATATCACACATTTTGCGCAGGGTCGCGGTGTCGTAGTGCATACCGGCGGGAGGTTGTACACGTAAGGTATGAAATTCTGCGGCGGCAGGAAACTTCGGCTTGCCGTTGCCATCTTTCAATTCTGTAAAACGGGGAATGATACCGCCGCCATATCCACGCACGCCGACCGTGCCACCCTTCCAATACCCCGTGCGAGTTTGGTAAGAGGTTTCCAATTGTCCGAGCAGGTCACGCGCCATGTCATTTTGTTCGGCAAGACGCTTAATGCCGGTGACGAAACTTGGCCACGGACCACCTTCAAGCTGGTCCAGATTAGGGGTTTTGTGCATTTCTTTCTTACTCATGTGACGGTTCCTCTGATGGCTATGGAACGAGCCGACCTCATTCCGCGATTTCCTTGCTAGCGAATCTAACGGCGTTAATAAGTTGTTTCTTTATTTAGTTGAGTTTAAACACTAAAAAGCCCTACGCCCATCTGTCTATTGGGGGGGGCACCTGGGGTGGGTACTATCCCCATTGGGATATATGGCCCGGCGTAGAAAGCCATATATTGGACACATGGTCATTCCTATGTCGCTTCCCCCTACGCAAACGCAGGCGAAATCCATCTTTTACTTAGGTGACAACGCGGCATACGCCCGTTGGCGCGATGCTAAGCTCGAAGGATACCCGCGCACGCTTGAACAACTCACCGTAGAGATCCGCACACATGATGCCCTGAGTCGTAGCGAACAGCAAGCGATTTTACGTCTGTGCGCAAAGACAAATATGGCACTTTATATGTCGCAATTTGAAACAGACGATCCCAAGGCGATACCGCGCACTCTGGCGTCCACTTTTGGACTCACGCATGTCGACAAACATTTGTGCGTAGACGAAGACGGAATTACGCCTTTGCAGGTCAGCGTTGAAGGCCAGCGACGCGAATATATCCCCTATTCCAATCGCCCCATCAATTGGCATACAGACGGATATTATAATACACCCGATCACCGCGTGCGTGGCATGCTACTGCATTGCGGGCAAGCGGCCGCCAAAGGTGGCGATAACGCGCTATTGGACCACGAAATCGCCTACATATTATTGCGCGAAAAAAATCCGGACTTTATTGCTGCCTTGACCCGCGAAGACGCGTTAACCATTCCTGCCAACGTCAGCGCAGACGGGACATTGATTCGCGACGCGCAGAGCGGGCCGGTATTTTCCGTTGTCGATGGTTTTTTGCACATGCGATACACGATACGTGCAAAATATATAGAATGGCATACTGACCCCGAGGTGCAAGAAGCCGCGGCGGCACTTCACGCCCTACTGAATGAACCGTCGCCCTATATATTTGAATTATTAACCCAACACGGACAAGGCATCATTTGTAATAATGTATTACATAAGCGCAGTGGGTTTGTAGATAACCCTACCACCGGACAGGTGCGCGTGATGTATCGAGCACGTTATTATAATCGATTGCCTCAACCGTAACATCTCACTCTCGTCAGCCTTGGTGTAACAAATGGAAAACCGCACGCCGTTGGAAAAAATACCTTTACCCTTTAATAAGGAAATATCGTTTGAAGAAATTGTCTATGACAATGGCTTTCGCATGTTGCGCATGACGATACGCGAAGGTCGTCGTTTTACCACGTTGGAGCTCGATGAAATGAGCGCGACGCGGTGGCGCAACGCCTTCAACACGTGGTTGCACCCCGACAAGGAACACAGCGCATGATCTGGCAGGAGGACGAAGACGTCACACGCCCCTTGGTATCAGATGCCATCATAGACGCGGTATTCGAATTGCGGGGCAAGACCTTGCCGAATATCTATGAAGATGCCTTTTTTAGTGCGTTGCGTGTACAACTTCCTTGGCTGGATACCCAAACCGAGACTGGCGTCATCGTATATTTTTCCGCTGAGGAGGGTAATGGCTGGTTCCGCGACGATAATCCCGAAGGCGTGATCTATTTATCGCGACGCACGCGCATGGTGTTACGGCTTCCGCTGGCACAATTGGATGCGGTAGCAAACCTCACCGGGCGCGCGTTGACGATCGGCGAACACACACTACACATCGGTCCGATGAAGACGCGCGCCTTGGCCAAAAGCGAGACACTCTATGCGCGCCACGTGGTCAGCGACACCGATGACGAAGCACTGTTTGAGCAAAAAGTCTTACGCGCCGCAGGCGATCTAGGTATACAGTGCCGCAAGTTGGTGTGCGGCCGACAACGCACTATTATCACGCAACAAGGCACACTTAACACGCGCAGTGTAATGCTGGCGGATCTCAAACCGGAACAGTCTATACTCCTGCAAGAACGGGGTTTGGGCACCCACCGCCATTTAGGTTGTGGCATTTTAATTCCCCACAAGGGCATCAAATAATGAGGAATAATTGACATGCGCATGCGTACTCAATGGTTTGACAAAGGGAAGCCGCGCGGCGCAGAGGAGATCGCCAATGCGATGGGCTTTATCTGCTGGCAAATAGGCGCGGAACGCGTAAAAAAAATGCGCGAAGCGGGCTTGGATTTGGTTTCACCGCGCCACGGATTGCACATCGTCACGGAGTTTTTGGCACTTTTGGCGCATATCGCAGATCGCCAATTGCAACCGCGTTTTACTGCGGAAGAACGTCAGATATTCGTATCTACGTTAGGATTAAAAATGGCCGAGACCGTTGCCGATAATCGCACCGACTTGGAAGGCCCGGGTGAATATAAAAAACCGTTGATCGATCTGTTAAATAATCGTTTCCAAGAATATGCCGAGCTGCCCTTTGAGAACTTAGAACCCAGTTTTGCGATGTACCGTTTACTGGCGAGCTATGTTTGCGACATCGTCGATCAAAAACGCAAAGGCGGCGTATACGAACAAGTGATGGAGGTCGAAGGCAACGAGGCCTATAAACTTCTGCAACGCGGCATAGATCGCCTGCTCGACAAGCAACAGGCGGACGAGTCGATGGTGAAGGATATCCGTGGGGAGTGAAAACACGTGAATCCCGCAAATTTTGCTGGCGAACTTAATTCCCGACTGCTATACTAGGTCTTTACGTACACGATGGAGCTTAAGACTATGAACTTACCCGACCGCGACGGTGACGGCTATCTCACCGATATGAATAAATGGACCCCAGAAATCGGTCGTGCGATGGCCGAGGCAGATGGCATAGATCTCGATGACGTAAAGT
>JAOUGF010000536.1 GCA_029857925.1 Gammaproteobacteria bacterium | reverse complement strand
CGTTCCATGTTTGGGGTTGCGCGGCATACAGCGAATTCTCCAACGCACTCAGTGTAGCGGTAAACTGCGGGTCATTGACGCGCGCCGCCAGCGCGGGCAGCGTGCGCGGCGCGTGCTTCCATTGTGCGGCGGCCCAGTTTAACAACGCGTCACGCGTCGCCGCTGCGTTGTTGCTTTGCGCGATCTTTAATACCTCGGCGCGTAAACGACGCGGTTGCGAGAGTCGCGCGTCGCGCACCTCTTGCACACGCTGCGCAAAGCGCCCACGTTGCGCGCTGACCAGCCATAGGATAATGGTTGCCAGCCATAACGCCGCCAAACCAAATGCGGCATTGCGCCAACCGGTCGCTGCGACTTCCCCGGGGGAAAATACATGGGTCACGCCATTGGCGATATTCGCGGGTGTCGCGGGCGCGGCATAGGTGCTGGTCGCGCCCGGCGCAACGGTCATCGTGCGCGCGGGGAGCGTTGCGTACTGCAATTTATTGAGCGTAGTATCCCACCATGCAACTTGTATTGCAGGCAATTCCAGCGGACCTTCTTGCGTCGCGACGATCGCGATTTTTTGTTCACGCATGCCGTTGATACCGGCGTTGTCATTGGTGTTTTCCAGACGCGCCTGATCGGGATAAAGTTTGGCGTCCGGAATCTCCAATGTAAGTTCAGGCAATTGCGCCGCCTGTTGGCCCATCGCAAAAATCGTTACTGTGCGCGTGACCGGTTCGCCGACGCGGAACACCGGCGGTTGCGGCGACCATGCCTCGCTCAACGTCAAGCGCGTCGCGGGCAACCACGAGGACGCGCCGATATCTTTTGGAATAGGTATTACGTGCAATTTTGTTTCATTGGAACGCACATGCACCGCGCGCACCAGCGGCTGCGAAAAAAACGCGCCGAACGGATCGTTGCGCCACATGCCGCTATTGCGTTGCTCAACCACTTTGCCGGTCAATTCTATAGGGGCGATGGACACGTCGCCGCTGATTTGCGGAAACACCGCGTAGCGGCGTTCGACGACTTGGTAACGCGTATTCCCGCGTGAGGCGATATATTTCACGTCGTCACCCAAGCGCTGCACATTGAGCTTGTCGGCCTGCGGCTCGGACAGGCTGCCATCGGTAAGTTCTACCGCGCGCCACAGGCGTATCGTATAAATCGCTTGTTGCTGCACGTACAACGTCTGTGGCTTAATATCGATATCAAGGAAAATTTCACCGTTTGGCGCGGTTGAATGCGTCGACCCGGCGGCCACGTGCACACGCATCGGCGCCGTGGAGTGCTTTCCTACGCGCAGCGCGGGGATCTCCAGCGTCCCGGCATGTTTGGGCATTAACGTTAAAATCCATTCGTTGCGGCGCGTCATCTTGCCGTTGATGATATTCACTTGGCTGCTTTTGGCGCGCGACAGTACATCGAAATCGCGCTGCAATGGACTCGCATCGGGATCACCATCATCGGTGAGGATGCTTAGCTCCAGCGTCTCGCCTTCATGTACGGTCACGCGGTCAATAGTGGCCACGGCAGACGCGGACGCTGAAGCGATGGGCAGTGTCCAACACAGTGATGCCAGTAGTAACACGCGGGAAAGTCTGTTCATGGCCGCTCACCTCGCAAAATTTTTCCTTGACGGCGTTGTTGTTCGCGCAGAAATTTCTGGCGTAACAGACCGCCCGGATCATCGGGTACTCGTCGCAACTGTTGTACGACATAGCGTTCTTGCTCACGCTGTTCTGCGGTGAGCGGGGCCGCGTCTCCTCTATGCCGCTGGGATTTTCTCGCGTCGGTCTCGGATTCTTCTTCCTGTCCTTGCATCCCCTGTGGGGTCTGTGCGGATTTTTCTTCGCCCGTGCGATCTTGTGGCGCCTTATTTTGTGCGCCGCGCGGCGTCCCAGCGTCGTGGCCCGGTTGTTTTCCTTGCTCGCCGGGTTGCGGTGTCGTTGAAGAACCCTGTTGCGGTTGATTTTGACCGTTTTGACCTTGTGAGGATTTATTTTGCCCGTCTTGCGTATTTTTCTGTTGTTGACGCGCCTTTTTTATTAACTCGAGGTTGTATTGCGCGTCCGCGTGGTCTTGCTGCAAGCGCAAGGCCTGCTCATAGGCGGCGATTGCATCGTCATAACGCCCCGCGCTCGCCAATGCGTTACCGCGATTATAGTGGGCATCGGCATCGGTTTGCTGCATAAACCCTTCGACTGCCTCATTGAACTTGCCCGCACGATACTGCGCAACGCTGCGCCAGCGCGGATCGTCAAATTTTGCGGCGGCGCGGTCGGGCTGATTGTCTTCCAGCAATTGCTGGCCTTGTTGATCGCGGCGCAGCCATAAATCCCGCCATTCCCACGCATAGCTCGCACGCGGCATACCCCACAGTGCGCCGATACAAAGTACAAGTACGCCGCGCCTAAATCC
>JAOUGF010000039.1 GCA_029857925.1 Gammaproteobacteria bacterium | reverse complement strand
GATCAAATCCCCCAAGTTTGGGTCATGAATAAGATAGATTTGGTCCCGGAACTCGCACCCCACCTGGAAGAACCGGTAAACGGTGCGTTGGCGAGGGTTTGGGTCTCCGCGGTAAGTGGCGCGGGATTGGATATTCTACGCGATCTGCTGCGCCGGGTCTGTCACCAGGAATCAAAGCGTGTGTGGCTTAAAATTCCGGCGACGCATGCGAAATTGCGCGCACAGCTCTATGCGTGGCGCGCCGTAATCGAAGAGGCGGTGAATGAAGAAGGGGCAAGCCTGGTGCATACGGAATTGGATCAACGGCGCCTAGGCGAAATTCTGGCACAAGGGGCGCAATTGGACGAGGGTAAAGAATCAGACCAAAAAATATAGTAATAATCCATAATTCCTGAGATTGAATTTTTAGCGTAAACTTGGCTATTCCTGTAGTTAGCACAACAGCGGAGAGACGTATGGCGTGGAAAGAGCCCGGTGGCTCGAAAGAAAAAGACCCTTGGGGCGGCGGCAATCGCGGTGGTGGCGGTAGTGGCAATCTTGAGGACATGATCAAACGCATGCAGGACAAATTTAACGGCATGCTACGCGGTAAAGGTCGGGGTGGCGGTAGTAGCTCCAACGCGTCCAGTTTGATCGGCTTGGTCGTTGGCATTGTCATCGCGATCTGGTTTCTTTCCGGCATTTATATCGTCGCGCCCGCAGAACGGGGCGTGGAAATGCGTTTCGGGAAATATTCGGATACGACGCTGCCGGGGCCGCATTGGCATCTCCCTTATCCGATTGAAAGCGTCGAAATAGTGGATGTGGATCAGCGGCGTAGCGTAGAAATCGGATACCGCACAGCAGGTGGTGGGCGCACGGCCGTTAGCTCGACCAATGTGCCGCATGAATCTTTGATGTTAACGCAAGATGAAAACATCATTGATATTCAATTTTTCGTGCAATTTATTGTGCAGGACGCCAAGGATTATTTATTCTCTGTGCGCGGCCAAGAAACCACATTGCGTCAAGCCACCGAGAGTGCGGTGCGCGAGGTGATCGGAAAAAGCAAAATGGATTTCGTGTTGACGGAAGGTCGCAGTGAAATCGCCAGTGCGGTGACGAAGCAGATACAAACCATCCTCGATCGCTATCATTCCGGCGTGGTGATTACGCAAGTCACAATGCAGGCAGCGCAAGCGCCCAAAGAAGTGAAGGCCGCCTTTGATGACGCGATCAAGGCGCGCGAAGATCAACAGCGGCTGCGCAATGAAGCGGAAACGTATTCCAACGACGTGTTGCCCAAGGCACGTGGTTCCGCAGCGCGCCTAATGGAAGAAGCAAAGGCCTATCGGCAAAGTGTGATCGCACAGGCGGAAGGTGAGGCGGAACGTTTCGAACGTTTGTTGACAGAATATCGCAAGGCGCCGGAAGTAACGCGTAAGCGCATGTATTTGGAGGCAATGGAAGGTGTAATGTCCAATACGAACAAGGTCGTCATTGACGTCAAAAAAGGCAATAATATGATTTATCTTCCGCTCGATAAAATGGCACCTCCCGCGCGTGAAAGCACCGGACCGATCGGAAGCGTTTCGCAACCTGCTGCGGCCGCACCGTTGGAGCAGTCTCCGCAAGCCTTGGAATCATTGCGCGAACGTGAAAATCAACGTGGTAGGGAGAGACGCTAATGGCACAACTTAAGATAGGACTTGTTGCGATTGCAATGGTCATGCTGGTGATGCTGTTCTCGGTGTTTGTTGTGGATCAACGCGAGAAGGCGATCGTCCTGCGCTTGGGTGAGGTGGTGCGTCTCGATGTGCCGCCGGGCATACATTTTAAACTGCCCTTCATTGATTCGGTCAGGAAAATCGACTCCCGTATCCTAACCTTAGAATCCGAACCCGAAGAATATCTGACGGTGGAGAAGAAGAATCTGCTGGTGGATAGTTACGTTAAGTGGCGGATTATCGATGTGGCCAAATACTATAAGGCCATGGGCGGGGATGAGCGTAAAACCGAAAAACAATTGGGCCCCATCATTAAAGACGGCCTGCGCGCGGAATTCGGTAAACGTATGATGCAAGATGCGGTGTCTGGCGAACGTTCCCAGATCATGGATACGATCACCCAGGCGGCAAATGTGCAAGTCGCCCCTTTCGGGATTGAAGTTGTAGATGTGCGTGTCAAGCGCATTGAATTGCCGACACGGGTGAGTGATTCGGTATATCAACGCATGGAGGCGGAGCGCGCGCGTATCGCGAAGGATTTTCGTTCACGTGGTGGTGAAGATGCGGAGCGGGTACGTGCGGACGCAGACAAACAACGCGATGTCACGTTGGCGGAGGCCTATCGCGATGCGCAGAAGATCAAGGGCGAAGGCGACGCCAAGGCATCCGAGATATATGCCAAGGCCTACGGTAAAAACCCTGAATTCTATGCGATGTATCAGAGTTTGAAATCCTACCGCAATATGTTTAACAGTAAGAACGATGTGATGGTGATGGAACCCGATTCTGAGTTCTTTAAGTATTTTAAAAGTTCCGGTGGCAAATAATAGGCCTGCTTTTAGTTGCGCATAAATACATTATATAATGTATTGTATGTGCAACTCAGGGTTGGCGGGCGGCTCGCTGAAGTCGCTCAAGTTAAAAATGAGGTTTTTCTGTCTACGGGTAGTGTAATCCCCTGTGCATAATGTTGCGCAGCGGGTAGGCTGCGGGTGTGCAGATTAAAGGGGAAGGTAATATGTGGCGGGATTTATGGGTAGCATCTGCACTGATGTTGGTATTAGAAGGTATAATACCCTTTCTTAATCCGAGTAGCACACGCCAAGCACTGCTCATGGTCGCGGAAATGGACGACAAGATACTGCGTATCGTCGGTTTCGCATGCATGGTGGTGGGCGCGGTGCTGTTATACGCGTTTCAATAGGGCCAGACAGCCATGGCGGCAACAGCGACAGACCACTGGTTATTGCCAGAGGGAATAGAAGAACTATTGCCTTCACAGGCTCAAAAGATCGAAGAATTGCGACGTGCGGTGCTCGATACCTTTCGTACCTGGGGCTATGACTTCGTGGTACCGCCGCTGGTGGAACATTTAGAGTCCTTGCTCGTCGGTAATGGCACCGACCTCGACCACAGCACGTTCAAGTTGATCGATCAGTTGACAGGTCGTATGCTGGGTGTGCGCGCGGATATCACACCGCAGGTCGCGCGCATCGACGCGCATCGTCTAAAACGCGATGAACCCGTACGGCTTTGTTATGCGGGGCCGGTGCTGTTAACCCGTGCGCGCGAGTTAGGGGGGTCACGTGCCCCTTACCAAGCGGGCGTGGAATTGTACGGTCATGGTGGCTTGGAAAGCGACCTTGAAATCCTTACGGTGATGCTGGAAAGCCTGGGTCTGGCGGGGCTTGACACCCCTTATCTGGACATTGGGCATGTCGGTATTTACCGCAGTTTGGCGCGGCAAGCGCGGCTTACGCTAGAGCAAGAAAACGCCTGGTTCGATGCCATTCAACGCAAATCGCGGCCAGATATCGACAATCTTACACACGAGTTAGAGGATGCATCGGTCGGTGAGATGTTGCGTGCACTGATCGACTTGAACGGTGATATACACGTGTTGGAGCAGGCGCGCAAGGTGCTTGCACGCGCAGATGACGGCGTACGTGGTGCATTAGATCAACTGTCTGCAATCGCCCAGGTATTGGCGGCGCAGGCCCCCAACGTGACACTGCATTTTGACCTCGCCGAATTGCGCGGCTATCGCTACCACACGGGGGCGGTATTTGCGGCCTACGTGCCCGGGTATGGTCAGGCCGTTGCGCAGGGGGGGCGATATGATCACATTGGCAGTGTTTTTGGGCGCGCACGCAAGGCCACAGGTTTCAGCATGGATCTGCGGGCGATTACTACACTAAAACCCTATCAACGACGGGCACCGTGTGGTATATTCGCCCCCGCGATCAAGGACGCAACCTTGGCTGTACGCGTGCGCGAATTACGTGCAGCGGGGGAACGAGTCATCGTTGAGTTACCCGGTCAAGTCGGCGGCCCGGCAAGCATGGGCTGTGATCGCCAACTGGTACAGGACAGCAACGGTTGGACAGTAGCACAACTGGGGTAGGGCGCATGAGTAAAAATGTAGTCATAATCGGCACTCAATGGGGTGACGAAGGCAAGGGCAAGATCGTCGATTTGTTCACGGATCGTGTGCAGGCCGTCGTGCGCTTCCAAGGGGGCCACAATGCGGGGCACACCCTGGTCGTCAATGGTAAGAAAACCGTTTTACACCTGATCCCCTCCGGGATACTGAGGCCCAATGTCGAATGTTTTATCGGCAATGGTGTGGTGTTATCGCCCCAGGCCCTACTCAAAGAAATTGCGACGCTAGAAAGCAGCGATATCCCGGTGCGCGAGCGCTTGCGTTTGTCTGAGTCCTGCCCTTTGATTCTACCGTATCATGTTAGCCTCGATCTTGCGCGCGAAAAGGCGCGGGGCAAGGCGGCCATCGGCACCACAGGTCGCGGTATAGGCCCGGCCTATGAAGATAAAGTTGCCCGTCGCGCGGTGCGCTTAGGCGATCTGTTCCATCGTGAACGCTTTGCCGCCAAGCTGGGCGAAGTGTTGGATTATCACAATTTTGCGCTGCAGCATTATTACAAGGTAGAGCCGGTCGATTTCCAACAAGTGTTGGATGAAACCTTGGCCATGGCCGACGCAATCAAGCCCATGGTTGCCGACGTGCCGGAACGCTTGGCACAAATTCAAAAGGCCGGTGGCCGCATCATGTTTGAAGGCGCGCAAGGCGCGATGTTGGATATCGACCAGGGGACATATCCGTTTGTGACCTCGTCAAACACCACCGCAGGTGGCGCAGCAACGGGCAGTGGTGTGGGTCCATTGTGTTTTGACTATGTATTAGGTATTACGAAGGCGTATACGACGCGCGTTGGCGCCGGGCCGTTCCCTACCGAATTATTTGACGACATGGGCCAACACCTGGCCAGTCGCGGACATGAATTTGGTTCCACCACGGGGCGTCCGCGCCGTTGCGGTTGGTTTGATGCGGTGGCGTTGCGCCGTTCGGTGCAATATAACAGCGTCTCAGGTTTGTGCATTACCAAACTTGACGTGTTAGATGGGTTGGAATTGTTACGTATCGGTGTCGGCTATCGCTGTGATGGCAAAGAAGTTAGCGTGCCGCCGATAGGCGCCGAGGCCTATGCGCAGTGCGAACCGATCTATGTCGAAATGCCGGGCTGGAAGGATTCCACCGTCGGTGTCACCGATTTTCAAAAGCTGCCCACCAATGCGCGCGCCTATCTCAAACGTTTAGAAGAGGCCGTCGGCGCACCGGTGCACATCATTTCCACCGGGCCGGAACGTATGGAAACCATCGTCCTGCACGACCCGTTTGCATAACAGCTTCCGAGTTTAGGTTAAGTAAATTCGGTAAATAACAAAAACTGTCTTTCCACACCATTGTTTGTGTCGTTTTAATTTTTGAACTCGATATCGATAATGGTGTGGGGACGAGTTTATTTTTGCACACCTGCATGCGGGTACACGGGGAACGGCAAATAGCCCGATAACTTTTCAATTCGCTCAAACCATGCGCGCACATGACGATAAGGTGCCAGCAGAATTTCTCCTTGTTCTGCCAACGCGGCATAGGGGTACATCGCGACATCAGCGATCGTGACCCGATCGACGACCAGCCAAGTATGTTCCGCCAAGTGCCGATCAAGCAAGGTGAGCGTCGCCTGGGCTTTAAGTGCGGCCTCGGCATAATTGCGTGCAAAACCAAACACCTTATGTGCACGTGCGGCCGCGAGTCCGTGGTGCACCTCGTTGGCTGCAGTGGATAGCCAATATTGGACATCGGCCTGCGTCTTCGGGTCATGGGGGTACCAATCTGGTGCATAGCGGCTCGCGAGGTAGACCATGATTGCATTCGAATCGCGTATCACAGTGCCCGCATCTTCAAGCACCGGCAGCTCACCCTTAGGGTGCAAGCGTAGAAATTCCGGTGATTTTTGTTGTTGCGCGAGCATGTCGATCGGCTCCCGTTGGTAGGATAAGCCTAGCATACTTAATAGCAATCGAATTTTGTAACAATTCCCCGAATATTCAAAATCATAAAGCTTCATCGTATCCTTCTCCCTATCCCAGATCACATCTATAACGAACGTTCGGTATATAATTGTTGCCGAACTTTCGGTACAATGCAAGCGGAACCACACAATGCGGAGATGACATGCCTGCGGCGCAGAAAGGCAAAGATGACGTGATTCAACACCTGGCCGGGGTGTTTCGTCGGCACGGTTACGACGGTGCGACACTCACGATGTTGTCCGACGCCACGGGGTTGGTCAAGGCCAGTCTTTACCATTATTTTCCCAACGGAAAACAAGACATGGCGCGGGCTGTATTGGACTATTTGGGTGAGTTATCCAAATCCGAAGTCCTCGACAAGATCGATTATGCAGGCGATCCCCGACGAGAATTAAACGCGCTGTGCGAGCGCCTTGTCCATTATTTTCAGCAAGGGCAAGTCTCGTGTATCTTGGAGGTGTTTACTCTAGGCCAGGCGAAGGGATTGTTCCAAGACACCATCGCGGCGCGTATGTCGCGCATCGCGGAGGCCTATGCGCGGCTGTTGCAACGCGCAGGAATCGCGGAGTCCGTTGCGCAACAGCGGGGCTGGGAGGCCCTAGTGACGATCGAAGGCGCGCTGGTGGTTACACGGGCGACCGGCGATACGAAGTTGTTTAGGAACATGATGATGGCGTTGCCGACGCGGATTTTGAAATAAGGGTACCTCTAAAAATCCGCTGAGCGGCGCATCGCGCCGTTGAAAAGGGTCGAAAAATGCTCAGATATGTCAGCCCTTTGAGGCAACGTGTAAACTGCGCTTTTTCGCCCCTTTCCGCCTAGCGCTGCATCCCCTGATCGAATTTTTAGAGGTACCCATAATTCAGATTTGTGAAGCGGGCGCAACGCCCGCCTGTCTATGATTGCCTACGCCGCGCTAGTAAAATAAACATCTTTTTTCGCCCCTGCATTGTTGTTGAATTCCGTTTATAATTGCGCGGTCGCGAATTGCGAGCGAATTACACCGGATTAATCAGTCAGTTTGCACGGGGATATTGATATGTACCAACAAGCGTGGCGTCGTAGGGTGGTAGTCTTGTTTTGTCTATCTTTGGCAAGTACCGGCATTTTTGCGCACGAAGGCCATGAGCATGGCCCTGCAGTGGTACCTCAGGCCGAACGAGATTTGGCGGCTCAGAAAAAAGTTGAGGGGCCAACCCAAAATAAAGGTATAAAATCGGTTACCGTGATAGGCGGTGTCACATTGGCCAGCGAATTTCCCGCGTTGGAAGGGCGTCAAATGCGGGTGCGTGAATTGGTCATCGAGCCTGGCGGTGTGGTGGCTGTACACCAACACGATATGCGTCCGGGGATGGCATATATCTTAGAAGGCGAGATTGTTGAACATCGCAATGATCATGCGGAACCTGTAGTGCGCAAGAAAGGTGACGCAGCATTTGAAAAAACCGGCGTAACCCACTGGTGGGAAAATAAATCCACATTGCCTGTGCGCGCATTGGTGGTAGATATTGTACCCCTGGAGGCGAAATGACAGAATTATTCGTGTCATTTTTTGCGCGAGCTAGATGTTTCTGATCCAAGTTTGGAAAATATTCTTTCCAGTGTTTCTACTAGCAGGTTGGCGTTAATGGGTTTGGTTAAATAATTATTGAAGCCCGCTTTTTGACCACGTTCTATGTCTATCGGCATGGCATCTGCGGAAAGCGCAATTACGGGTATGTCACTAGTGCGCCGATCGGCGCGCAGCGTTTTCAAAATGGCATACCCGTCCATATCGGGAAGGCGTATATCCAGCAATATCACAGCCGGTAAATAGCGATTTACGAGTTCTAGTCCTTGTTTTCCATTGATCGCAGACAGTAATCGTATATTCGTTTTATTGCGCAACATGGCTTCCACCAAACGCAGGTTAGCGGCATTATCTTCTATATAAAGCACATCGAATTGCGGGTGGTTTTGACTTGTTGGCGCGTCCGAAGGCGTCGCGATCACTGTTTTTTTTTGTGTCAACGGGAATTCACACCAAAATGTGCTGCCCTGCCCAACGACAGAATCTACCCCGATAACGCCGTTCATGAGTAAGGTCAATTGTTTTGTCAACGCTAAACCTATACCTGTGCCTTCAATGCTGCCAGACTCTGCACCCAAGCGCTCAAATGGTTGAAATAAACGCTGTATTTGTTCCGGTGTCAGTCCCGGTCCGGTGTCTTTGATAGATATCCGCAGGTGATGATTATTTTTTTGCTCACAGAACACTTCGATTTGACCGCCAGAGTAATTGTACTTAGTGGCATTCGAAGTTAAATTGATCAGTATTTGACGTAAACGTATGGGGTCTGCGAGCACGGCCATGTCGTCGGTGCAGCGCACCTGCACGGTAATATTTTGCTTTTCCATTTCCACTCGTGTGTAGGTTAATGCTTCTTGGATGACATCTGATACGCTCACCGCTTGGATTTGAGTCTGCATTTTTCCAGCCTCGATGCGCGAGAGGTCGAGCAATTCATTGATCAATTCCAACAAATGTTGGCCGGCTTGAAGAATTTCTCGTGCATATTGTACTGGCTCTGTGCCTATAGGTTCTTGTTCTAATACCTGCGCAAATCCGAGTATCGCATTCATTGGCGTGCGCAATTCATGGCTCATCTGCGATAAAAACTTGCTTTTCGCCACATTGGCACGCACTGCATCGTTTTTTGCTTCTTCTAATGCGGCGGTACGCGTTGCTACCAGACCTTCTAGATGTTCACGATGCCCCTCCAGTTCTTGTTGCAACTGTTTAAGTTGAGAAATATTTCGGCATACGCCCATCCACACTTCGCCGTACACGGGGTGGGTGAATGTGGAAACAGTGACGCTGCACCAAATACGGTCGCCTTGCTTTTTTATGAACTCAAGCTCCCCTTCCCAGGCGCCGTTGGTGGACAGAATTTCCGCCAAGTTAGCGGTTTGATCAGCGACGGGATTGTTTTCAGACGAATAGAGTGTAGTAAAATGACTCCCAAGTAGTTCGCCTTTTTGATATCCGAGCATACGCTCCGCGCCGGCGTTTGAATAAATTATGGTCCCATCTCTAGAGTTACTGAGTAGTACGGCTTCAGACATCTGTTCCAGCATTCTGGCTTGCAAACGGATATCATCTTCTAAAGTTGCCTGATGGCTGATACGCTGATGGTCATAGCGTTCTGGAAGTTTCGGATCGATGCTGCCGAATGTGTCCACAATTGCAAAAGATCCATCGGTTTGGCAGTGAGATAAATAGGTATTGACCGATGCATGATGGGTGGTGGAATCCATGCGAACCTCACCCTGCGGGCCGGATACGCAAATACTTTTTAACGCATCGATCAGCGCATCAGCGTCTACGCTGCCCGCGCTATTGGCTGCTTGTGCAAAGGCCTTGACACAGATATAGGCGCCTTCACCGAAATTGGTTAATATGCCATTGCCTTTGGGCCAAATGCCACTAACGCCGGGCAGTTTAACGAGGCGCGCAAGATAGTCGCGATTCGCGGCGCTGTCTATAGTCATGAAATAGGTATTGCTGGAATAAAATCCCTCGCGTACATCGGCGGGCAGTTTGCTCGCCATCATTTCATCGTAGTGGCCCATCACCACCGCCATTTTCTGTTTCAACCCTCGGCGCGTGAAGCGCGTCAACAAATTCACTTGGTCGGTGCCTGCAAAATAAGGCACAAACACGTCGGGCGCCGCAGCTTCGACGTGATCGAGTAGCTGTTCTATGAGGGCGGACTCTACGCCGATTGGGCAATATTCTTCACCGACGTGTGTGCCGCCGATGCGTTCCAACGCGCGTTTGGCTGCATCAATAGATCCTCGCGGCCACTCATAGTTATTGCCAGCAAAAAACATCCGCGGCCCGAAATGT
>JAOUGF010000535.1 GCA_029857925.1 Gammaproteobacteria bacterium | reverse complement strand
GTTCTGGGCAACAAATATATGCACAGGGCGGTGATCTTGTACTGCTCGGCCCGGTGAGTGCAGGCGCGGAAGTCATCGCCGACGGACATATCCATGTGTATTCCGCGTTGCGTGGTCGGGCGATTGCGGGGGCTGCGGGCAATGTCAACGCGCGCATCTTCGCACAAAGTATGGAGCCGGAGTTATTGTCCGTTGCAGGGCATTTTCGCGTTTTTGAAGATAAAACCCCAAACAACCACTATCATAAAATGGCACAGGCCTATTTGGAGGGTGACAAACTGGTCATTATCGCATTGGGTGCGCAAGAATCGTGATCCCATACGGATTTCCGTTGATAATATCGGTTAGGTGAGAGATCTCTTCGATTCAATAACGTAAACAAGGGCTGCCGGGTAACCTGCCAGTATTTAGTAACATACCTTTTTTAGGAGGCAATCTTGGCCAAAGTGATCGTAGTGACCTCAGGCAAGGGGGGCGTGGGTAAAACCACCACCAGTGCCAGCTTCGCGTCGGGCTTAGCGCTGCGTGGGCATAAAACCGCCGTCATCGATTTTGATATCGGGCTGCGCAATCTGGATTTGATCATGGGCTGCGAACGCCGCGTGGTCTATGATTTTGTCAATGTGCAAAATAATGAGGCGTCGCTGAAGCAAGCGCTGATACGCGATAAAAACAGCGATAACCTTTATGTGTTACCGGCATCACAGACGCGCGATAAAGACGCGTTGACCCAAGAAGGGGTGGAGCGCGTGATGCAGGAACTGCGCGATAGTTTCGATTATGTGGTGTGTGATTCACCGGCAGGGATTGAAAAAGGCGCGATTATGGCGTTGTATCATGCGGATGAGGCCTTGGTGGTGACGAATCCAGAGGTGTCCTCTGTGCGCGACTCCGACCGCATGTTGGGCATACTCGCCGCCAAATCTAAACGCGCGGTAGAGGGTGGTGAACCGATACGTGAGCATTTGGTGATCACTCGGTATGCGCCCAATCGTGTTGCGCAGGGCGAGATGTTGAGCATAGATGACATTCAAGAATTGTTGAGCGTGCCTTTGTTGGGCGTTATTCCCGAGTCAGAGAGCGTTTTACACGCCTCTAACGCGGGTATCCCCGTCATACACGACAGCAAGAGCACCAGCGGTCAGGCCTATCACGATACCGTCGCGCGGTTTTTGGGTGAACAAAAAGCGATGCGTTTTTTAGTGCCTGAAAAGAAAAGCATCATCAGACGATTATTTGGAACCTGAGGCCATGTTGATGAGTTTATTACGTCGTGTCCGGCAACCCTCAGCTTCGGCTGCAGTCGCTAAGGAGCGTTTACAAGTCATACTCGCGCGCGAAAACGTCGATCGTGATGGCCCGGATTATCTTCCGGCACTCCGGCAAGATATCCTCGCCGTCATCGCAAAATATGTGCATGTCGATCAGGACAATATCAAGGTGACACTAGATCGCGAGGGCAATCGCGAAATTCTTGAGCTCAATGTCACGTTGCCGGGCGACAACAAAGAACGGAAATCTGCCCGCCGTTGAGGCCGTATTTTTCGGCAGCGCGTGTATCGGTCATCGTATGGGCAGTCAGGGGGCTGCCCAAGCCAGTTTGCACCCGTGTCCTGCTGTCGCTAACTTGTCTTTTTTTTCGCGTTCTACACTGACATCCTCTTCGGGTCGATCTACGCTGCTTTTTAGTCGCGCTAACCTTCGCTTAATGCCATTCTTAGCGGTGACCGTCGCGCCCGCCGGGATTGTGCTTTCCTCAACACTGCTAGCCATCAGGGATACGGGTGGCGTGTTTTAAATATCGTTTTCCTGCTTAGCACCGTGCCTTTCAAGTCGTTTTAGGTAGTTGTAGCGGCCACACACTGCCGTTTCCAGGTTAAAGCGCGCAGACCCTCCTCTGTGTGTCCAGCACAATTCCTGCGGCTTAGGTGATTGAGTTTCCGACGATTATTTTGGCGTCGGCGTGCATCCATGGTGTGCCACTGTGAACTCGCTCACAGAATTTACGCTTAGCCTTCCTTTTACCCTTACTTTATTCTGATTCTGGCCGCTAAATGGGTAAGTGCCACTTGGGATAATTTTCCCAATATTAGGAAGCTGGCTCAGGGGAACGGAGGTTCTCACCTTTAACGCAAATTTGGAGACGACAAATGCAACCTTCAAAACTGAATATGATTAGCCTGGCCGTCGCGGTCGCCTTAGGTGTAAGCGCGTGTGGCAGTGACACTACGGTGAATGCCAAATCGTCAACTAAGACCACTGCAGGTCAAATTACCGGCTTTGGCAGCGTGTTTGTGAATGGTGTGGAATATGACACGACAAATGCCAGCGTCGCGATGGAAGGCGCCAGCAGTGCGGAGTCCAATCTAAAAGTCGGTATGGTCGTTAAATTGGTGGGCAGTGTGGACGCCAATGGCACCACGGGTGTG
>JAOUGF010000534.1 GCA_029857925.1 Gammaproteobacteria bacterium | reverse complement strand
CACCTGACCAATGTAATTGCCGCCCCAATAAAATTCCACTCGCGCGATCATGCCGTCGCTGTCGGCGGCATTGGCAGTCAACATAATCGTCGCGGGGTCGTAATAACTTGCACCCTCGGTGGGGCTGACCAAAGTTACGGTGGGCGGTTGATTGACGATGAGCGATACGGACGACGACATCGTGCTCACGCCTAAGTCGTCATAGGCCTTTGCCTTCAATGTGTAATTGCCTGCGGCAACATTGCTCCACGCGTAGGTATACGGCGCTGTCGTGGCGGTGCCCACCAACGTTGCGCCGTTGTAAAACTCGACTTTATTGATTGTGCCGTCGCTGTCGGCCGCGTCGGCAGTCAGCGTCATTGTCGCGGGTGCAACGACAACCGCGCCGTTTACCGGCGATGTCAGCGACACTGAGGGTGCTTGCTCGACAGTGATCGCCACGGGCAACGACGTTGCGCTAATGCCTAAATTGTCATAGGCCATTGCTGTGAGACTATAACTGCCCCCCGGGACATTGCTCCACGTAAACGTGTACGGCGGCGCAGTGGAGAGCCCTAATAATGTCGTGCCGCTATAAAACTCGACTTTGGTGACGGTACCGTCGCTGTCGGTCGCGGTGGCATTGAATACGATAGCTGCGGGTGCTGCTAAAACCGCGCCGCTGACTGGGGCCGTCAACGACACCATTGGTGTTTGATCAACGTTGATAGCCACCGGCGACGATGTGGTACTCGCACCTAGGTTGTCGTAAGCCTTCGCGGTTAGCGTGTAATTGCCTGCCGCAACATTGCTCCACGCGTAGGTGTACGGTGCTGTCGTGGCGGTGCCCAGTAACGTCACTCCATTGTAAAATTCAACTTTGCTGACGGTGCCATCACTGTCGGCCGCGTTGGCAGTCAGCGTCAATGTCGCGGGTGCAACAACTACCGCACCGTTTGCTGGCGATGTCAGCGACACTGCGGGGGGTTGATCGACGGTGATCGCCACCGACGATGACAGCGTGCTGATGCCTAAGTTGTCATACGCCTTCGCGGACAGTGTGTAGTTGCCTGCGGCGACATTGTTCCAAGTGTATGCGTACGGAGCGGTGGTCAATTGGCCTAATAAAGTCGCGCCGTTGTAAAACTCGACCTTCGATACCGATCCGTCGCTATCGGCCGCGCTGGCGGTCAGGGACAATGTCGCAGGCGCGACATAGAGCGCGCCGTTGGCGGGTGAGGTCAACGCCACCGTTGGGGCTTGCTCCACCGTGATCGTCACCGCCGTGGAAGTTGCGCTGAGATTGTAATTGTCGTACGCCTTGGCGGTGAGCGTGTAGCTGCCCGCAGGGACATTGGTCCAAGTGTAGGCGAAGGGCGCGGTAGTGGCGGTGCCGAGCAAGGTCGTGCCGTTGTAAAACTCGACCTTGGACACGGTTCCGGTGTTGTCAGACGCATTCGCAGAGAGCGAAATGGCGGTCGATGCCGCGTAAACAGCGCCAGTGACTGGTGACGCGAGTGAAACTGTCGGCGGTTCATCAAATGTGACCACCAACTTAGGTGAATAGGCAGATTCACGTGAACCGGAATTGATATAGATGGTACTCGCGCTTTGGCTGGACGGATACAAACCTAACGATACTGCGGTGTTACCACCCGCGCGCTTGCTATTTACATAACCCGTAATATCGAACGAGAACGTAGCGACGTTAGTGCTCGTTACCGAAAACACTGCAAGACCACTCCCTATTGCTGGCTTGTTGGCCCAGGTAATGGTACTTTCAGACCAGCTCGTATCTGAAACATCTGCTAGCGTTGCCGTTGCGTACCCTGCGGCAGACAATGTGGAATATAAGTAGAGCCTCGCATCAATAACCGGTGTCGTAGACGATAGATCAAATTTTATATACGAAAGATTGGTTGGGGTTGGAAACCATCCACCATTTCCGATGTGGGTGACAAGATAAATATTGCTCCCATAATTCGTGCCCGTGTTGATAGAATTGACAAAGGAATCCGCGACTGGGTTTAGTGTAATAGGCGCCGCGCTGGTCACGCCACTGGCGGTGGAAAGGATTAACATACTGCACAATAGACGCGCATGTTGAACGAAAACGTTTAAAATTTGCTTGACCATTTTATTATCCTCTCTTCTCAGCGCACAACTGCGATGGGCATGTCGCCCAGATAAATCGTTTCCTGCAGCGCGTTGCCGTTCACGTCGTATTCGCCCAGCAAATGGCCCTGTTCGTCATATAAATAGGCGGTGGCACCGCTAGGCACGAGGGGGCCTGATTTAACGACGCGCTGGTGCAAGGCGTTGAGCCCGTAGTTGACCGACCCATTGGGCGTGGTGACGCCGATCAAGCCATGGCCGCCGTCGTAAGTGAAGGTGTTCACGCCATCGGAAATCATGTTTCCGAAGAGATTGTATTGATACGTCTTGGCCTGCG
>JAOUGF010000533.1 GCA_029857925.1 Gammaproteobacteria bacterium | reverse complement strand
TGTCGCGCGACCTGCCCGGCTTTGAAGACCCGCAAAAACGCGTCATCGCCGCCACCTACGGCGACGTCCGCGTGATCAACCTGTATGTGCCGAACGGCCAGACGGTGGATTCGGAAAAGTATGTGTATAAATTGCAATGGTTAAAAAGTTTACATGCCTACGTCGCCGCGGAACTGCAACGCAATCCGCGGTGCGTGGTGGTCGGCGATTTTAATATCGCCCCGGATGACCGCGACGTGCATGATCCTGAGGCGTGGCGCGACCGCGTATTGTGCAGCGCGCCGGAACGCGAGGCCTTGCAGGCGTTGCTGACGCTCGGCTTCAAAGACAGCTTCCGACTGTTTGAGCAAGAAGAGGCGTCATACAGTTGGTGGGATTATCGTGCCGCGGGTTTTCGACGCAATCACGGCCTGCGCATAGACCATCTGTTAGTGAGCACCGCCCTGGTGCCCGCATGCCGTGCCAGCCGCATCGACAAAACCCCCCGCGGATGGGAACGCCCGTCGGATCACGCGCCGGTGGTGGTGGAATTGGCGTTAGGTCTCTGATTGGGGGTACCCGCCCCCGTTTTTTGACATTGCTTGAACACACTGGTCCCCTTTGTCATGCCCGGTATGATCGTTCGATTGAAAACAAGATCGCGACATTTCGTTTTACATGATTTTGCACCGGGCCTAAAATATCCTCTTTCTTTTTTCAGACCGACGAATAGGCCATATCACTCTACACAGGGAAGGCAACCATGCAGACGAAAACACCCGTTTCGCCCAACCCGGAACTGGAACTGGCACGGGACTTTGTCCAACACACCCGCCACAACATCTTTCTGACGGGCAAGGCCGGCACCGGCAAGACCACGTTTTTGCATCAGCTCAAACAACACACGCCCAAACGCATGATCGTGACCGCCCCTACCGGCGTGGCCGCGATCAACGCGGGCGGTGTCACATTACATTCTTTTTTTCAATTGCCGTTCGGCCCTTACCTGCCGGATGGCGAACTGCGGCCGCAACGCTTTAACAAGGAAAAAATCAATATCATCAAGGGACTCGATCTGCTGGTCATCGACGAAATCAGCATGGTGCGCGCCGATTTGCTGGACGGCGTCGATGCGGTATTGCGTCGTTTTAAACACCGTCACCGTCCGTTCGGCGGTGTGCAATTATTGATGATAGGCGATCTGCACCAATTGGCGCCGGTGATCAAGGACGACGAATGGGAGTTGCTCGCGCCGCATTACGATTCTTGTTATTTTTTTAGCAGCCAGGCGCTGAAGCAAACCGACATGATCAGCATCGAATTGA
Organism: Gammaproteobacteria bacterium; assembly: GCA_029857925.1. Taxonomy (GTDB): domain Bacteria; phylum Pseudomonadota; class Gammaproteobacteria; order S012-40; family S012-40; genus CAKKRP01. The sequence continues at coordinate 1,129 of JAOUGF010000533.1, read as the reverse complement.
CGCATATTTATCGTCAATCCGATGCGCAATTTATCGACCTTCTGAACCGCGTACGCGACAACCGGCTCGATGCCGCCACATTGAAAACCTTGAATTCGCGCTACCGGCCGGGTTTTCAATCCCGCGAGGACGACGACTACATCACCCTCACCACGCATAATCGCAAGGCCGACCAGATCAATGAACGACAACTGCAAGCGTTGCCAACAACCCTCCACCGCTTTCAGGCGCGCGTCGAGGGCGATTACCCCGAATACAGCTACCCCACCGCGGAGACGCTGACCCTCAAAAAAGGCGCGCAGGTGATGTTCGTGCGCAATGACGGTTCGGCGGAAAAACGCTATTTTAACGGTAAAATCGGCAAAATCGTCGGCCTGGACCGCGAACGCATCGTCGTGCAGTGTCCCGGCGACGCGGATGATATTACCGTCGAACCGGTGACCTGGGAAAACATCAAATACACCTTGGACGAAAAAACCAAGGCGATCAGCGAAGAGGTCATCGGCCGCTACACCCAATTCCCGTTGCGCCTGGCGTGGGCCATTACCATACACAAAAGTCAGGGCCTGACATTTGAACGGGCCATCATCGACGCGGAGTCCGCGTTTTCCCACGGCCAAGTATATGTCGCATTGAGCCGCTGCAAGACATTTGAAGGCATGGTGCTGAGTTCGCCATTGTCTCAAAAGGCCATCAAAACCGACGCCACGGTGGCGCATTTCGTCGACGCCGCCGGTCGCAGCCCGCCGACGCAGGAACAACTGACCGCCGCTAAGACACTCTACCAACAACAATTAGTGCAGGAATGTTTCGATTTTCAACCCCTGGCGTCAGACCTGAAATACTTTTGCAAGCAGATACACGATAGCGGCAAGCTGATCCATACCGCCGCGATCGAATCCATGCAAGACGTGGAAAAACAATTCGCGACCGAGATCGCGGTCGTCGCCGGAAAATTCAACCAACAACTGCAATCCTTATTCTGCCAAAACGCCGTACCGGAAGACGATCCCCGTTTACAAGAACGCGTGCAAAAGGCCGCGCACTATTTCACCGAAAAACTCAACGCGGAATTGATCCCCTGGGCGACCCGTTTTCGTTTCGAGACCGACAACAAAGACATCAAAAA
>JAOUGF010000038.1 GCA_029857925.1 Gammaproteobacteria bacterium | reverse complement strand
AGAACGCACGCTCTATCTCTATAACGTACATACCCAGGAGGCGCTGACTACCGTTTATTGGGTACAGGGTGATTATATCGCGGAGAGCTTACGTGAGGTCTATCATCTGTTGCGCGACCATCGCAGCGGTGAGATCGGTACGATTGATTTTAGTCTCCTGGATACGTTGCACAGAGTGGCTGCGAAGATGAACAACACCACCGAGCCTTTCCAAATCATCTCCGGCTTTCGCTCGACAACGACCAATCAAGAATTGCATGCCGTGGATGAGCAAGGCGTCGCAGCGAAGAGTTTGCATACGCGGGGTATGGCGGTTGATTTATATTTTGAATATACGCCACTGCTTCAACTGCATGCCGCCGCGCAGGGCGTGTCCGGTGGCGGCGTCGGGTTGTATCCGGATCGCTTTATACACCTGGATACGGGACCGGAGCGCCATTGGGTGAGTAAGGGTAAAGGCTAGCGTCCTGCCGGATTAAAGACTGACCTGCTACGGAAAAGCTATATTTATAAATTGCTTACCCAGTCATTAACTCTAAGATAAAAGCCCCCTTCCCCCCGCGAGCGAGGGTTAGGGAACGAGGGGCTACGAGAATGTGTGTGAGATAAATGAAAACGCCCTTTAAAGCGCTGATTTTTTGCTTGTGTGTGATTAATTACGCAGTGGCCGACGAATTCCCTGCCGAGGCTTGGCGTACGCTACGCTCTGGCAGCGTGTGGATGCGCGAATTGCCCGTCTCAAAAAACGAACTTGGACGTCGATTTGAGGCAGTGGCCCTTATGAAAGCGAGTGTATCCGAGTGGGAACACGTGCTACTCGATTATGCGCGTTACCCCGAATTCATGCCGCATGTCGCCACTACCCGCATAGAGAAACTGGACGCAAAACGCGACGCGTTGGAGTACACGCTTGCATTACCGATGGGTTATACGAAACGTTATCGATTGGCGATGTCACCGTCCGCAACAAAAGACGGTTTTGAACTGGCCTGGCGTAAGCTTGATTGGCCCGGTCTGGCGGCAACCGATACTGTCCGCGATACACAAGGTGCTTGGCGTGTGACCCTCGATGCGCACGCACCTGATCAGGTGTTGATACGCTACCAAGTCTATACCGACCCAGGGGCAGTGCCGTTTGGCACCGGTTGGATTGTCGATCTATTGTCTGAACGTAGCGTGCCCGACGTCGTAGAAAAGACACGCGATAGGATAAAGCAGTTGCGCGCCCCGGTACCGTCACGGTAAATAAATTTGTGGCGTTGCCAGGGTGGTATCGTTAGAATCACGCCTAAATTACATATCGAACAGTGTAAACCATGTGCACCCATCTAATTATATCGCCCAAGCGGCGGCTTACGCGTTGGTTATTCCTCGGCGTGGCGAGTTTGGTGTGGGTGACAAGCGCGGCCGATACCGGCGACTCCCCCGAATTGCCTGCGCTTGGTGGCGCCGCGCCCCATCCGGCAAACGGCCTGGTATACGCGCGACCCACCGCCTTAGGCTGGATGACCCGGGCGCCGCAAAATCTATGGCAATTCGGGCGCGAGCTCGTCAACCCAGACAATACCTGGCCGTTATTGGGCCTGGCCGCCGGTACTGCGGCGTTGATTAAGTATGACCAACCCCTACTCGATGCCAGCCAACGGTTTGCAAAACGCATCGGGTTGATAGACCCTCCGCGCGTTTCCGGTCGGGAGTTTTATTATGTGTATAGCACCGACATTGAAGGAATCGCGCTGCCCGTTTATGTGCCTACTAATTTGAATTCTTCAATGTATTATTTAGGGGACGGTTATACGCAATTGTTCATTGTTGGAAGCTTTTTCGGTTATGGGATGTATTACAGCGACAATCGTGCATTGCAAACCGCGAGCTTGACGATGGAAAGTCTGTTGACCACCGGTATCGTCGTGCAGATCCTTAAACGGACGACCGGGCGGGAGTCGCCTTTTCAAGCGACGGTACCTGGTGGACGCTGGGATTTTTTCCCAAATCAGAAATTATATAATTATCACACCCCAAAATACGACGCGTTTCCGTCGGGCCACATGGCGACCGTGATGGCGGCAACCACGGTGGTGGCGGCAAATTATCCAGAATACCGATGGATTAAACCGCTGGGATATACGGCGATGACCTTGCTGGGATTCGCAATGTTAAACAACGGCGTACACTGGGCGAGCGAGTTTCCCATCGCGATCGCGTTAGGGTATACCGCCGCCAAGGTTACGTTGGACCATGTACCACGCGTCGTCGCCGGGGACACGCGTACCACGCAACGCAATACATGGTACGCCATGCCTATGCTCTTTCCCGGCAGCGGCGGCGGGCTAACGCTGGGCGCGCGTTTTTGAGCGCGTCCTGCGGCTAGTCGTGCAAAGCACAATGAAAAGTACAATGATTAGGGTGTAAATTGCTGCTGTAGCGCAGCGTCCTTCGTCGCAATTTTGCGTGCAGAATCGGCGCGGTCTTTGACAAGCGCGGCGGCTAGCGCATTGTCCGCCAAGGCGAGGATTTGCACCGCCAGGTAGGCAGCATTTTTGGCCCCCGCACTGCCGATCGCAACGGTGGCGACCGGCACGCCACCCGGCATTTGCACGGTGGATAAAAGCGCATCGAGACCGCTAAGCGGGCCAGCCTCCATTGGCACGCCTATCACCGGGCGCACGGTCAAGGCCGCAACTGCACCGGCAAGGTGGGCGGCGAGTCCCGCCGCGCAGATGAACACCGCGCATCCACGTTGTTGTGCGTCCAACACATAGTCGTGGGTCGCTTGAGGTGTACGGTGGGCCGAGCTGATTTTAATCTCAAAGCGCACGCCAAAGAGTTTAAGGACATCGACCGTACCCTGTAAGGTCGGGAGGTCGGAGTCGGAGCCCATCAGGATGGCAACAAAGGGGGAGTTCATAGTGGCGTTCCTTGAAAACAGTAGCGAAAAGGGGTTCTGCACTATTTTACTGTAAAAGCGCCTCTCCCGTCGAGCGCGCCGGTATTGCATAACTAATTGATACTGATAAATAAAACTAGAATGCTAGATTAATATGGACATAAGAAATTACCCATATAATTTATATGGTGTAAGGGGTTTTTGGGGAATTGGGCTTGCGGTAAGTGCGGTATATAATTTACCCTTCCCGCCATTCACGTTAATTCCCTTGATACATACCATCTAAAGAACGATTTTATAACCTTAACGAGGTCGTTATGTCAGTAAATAAAGTGCGCGAAATCTTAGCGCAACATGGTCGTTTGTCTGTACCTGTGGAAACATTGCAAAATGATAGCGATTTATATGGCGCTGGGTTAACCTCTTTAGCTACGGTCGGGCTGATGCTCGCCTTGGAAGACGGCTTTGGTATCGAGTTTCCCGACAGCGCACTTAGCCGCAAGACTTTCGCTAGCATCAATGCCATCAATGATACGGTTTCGACGTTGGCAGCTCGTTAACACACCCGCGCGGTCAAGAGATCGCGCACGTATTTTGAGGTAAGGCGTATGAATATGCATTCCAATGAACGTGATACTGAATTCGCCGCCTTGCTCGCCAAGGTGCATGCGATGGGTCGCGATATTATCGCGCCGCTGGCGGCTGAAGTAGACCGCGACGCACGTTTTCCGCGTGAAGGCATGCAAGCACTCAGGAGTTTAAAATTACTGGGTGCATATGTGCCAACCGAACTCGGCGGTCTTGGACTCACGCTGCTGCAAATCGCCAAAATCAGCGAGGTATTGGGGCATTATTGCGGTTCCACCGCGATGATTTTTGCAATGCACCAAATTCAAGTGGCGTGTCTCGTTCACCACGGCATGTCTTCCGACTACATGCGCGCCTATATGCGCCAGTTGGTCACCGAACAACGGCTGGTCGCGTCTGCCACCACCGAGATCGGCAAGGGTGGTGACTTACGTTCCAGCATTTGCGCCATCGAAATCGAAGGCGACACCTTCAGCCTGACCAAAAAGGCACCGGTCATTTCTTACGGCGTGGATGCCGACGACATCATGGTGACCGCACGGCGCAGCGCCAACGCCCCTGCCAGCGATCAAGTGCATGTATTGGTGCACAAGAGCGATTACACGCTGGAACCGATCTCGGGATGGGATACGTTGGGTTTTCGCGGCACATGCAGCGCCGGGTTTATTCTCATGTGTCAGGGCAACGTCAACCAGATTCTACCCACGCCGTTTTCTGAAATTTTGGGGCATAGCATGCATCCCACGGCGCATATCACCTGGGCCTCGCTTTGGTTGGGCATCGCGTCCGATGCAATGAATATCGCGCGTTCGTTTGTGCGCAACGAAGCGCGACGCAATCCCAATACACCGCCAATATCTTCATTGCGTTTGGGTGAGGCGGATGCGGTGTTGCAAACCATGCGCAATGACATTCACGCCGCCGCGCATGAATATCAAGCGCTGCTGGATGGCGATGACGCCGACGCATTTTCTAATTTCGGTTTTGTAATACGCACGAATAATCTCAAACTCAACGCCTCGCGTTTGATTGTCGATGTCGTGGGACGCGCAATGTTGATTGTGGGGATTTCCGGATATCGCAACGACTCCAAGTTCAGCTTGTGTCGCCATCTGCGCGATGCGTATGGCACGGGATTGATGGTCAATAATGACCGGATATTGAATCACAACTCGACATTACTATTAATGCAAAGAGAGGGATAAGTTATGTGCGGCACGCACGATAATATAACAGTTGCCTATGAAACCTATTCCGCAGAGTTGATCGCCGCGGGCTTGTTGATCCCGAGCGGCGTACCCAGCGTGTACGGCTATAGCGGCGTGTTTGAAAACGTCATCGAGCGTTTTGACGCGTTGGTCACCCGCGCTGGCGCGGAATTGAAACCGGAAGTGATGCGCTTTACCCCGCTGTTGACGCGCGAAAATTATTTGCGCACCGACCATCTCGAAACCTTCCCGAATTTGATGGGGTCCGTGCACAGCTTTTTGGGCAGTGAAAAAGAATTGCCGGAATTGATACGCAAACGCCAGCAAAACGAGGTATGGGCGAATGACCTCGGTCCTACCGCCGTCATGCTAACACCCGCCGTATGCTATCCGTTATATCCGACGGCCTCCGGCACTACGCTGCCGACGCAGGGGCGATTGGTGGATTTGCGCGGTTTTGTATTCAGACACGAACCTTCGCCCGACCCGGCGCGGTTGCAAATGTTCCGCATGCACGAATTTGTGCGTTTAGGCACGCCGGATCAAGCCTTGGATCATCGCAATTACTGGCTGAAAAAAGGTGAAGAGCTGCTGCAGTCTGTGGGCTTGGATGTCAAACCCGTCGTCGCCAATGACCCGTTTTTCGGTCGCGGTGGACGCGTAATGGCGGCCACGCAACGTGAACAGCATCTGAAATATGAATTGATCGTGCCGGTCGCGACGGCGGAAAAACCTACGGCGGTGGCCTCCAGTAATTATCACATGGACCATTTCGGCCACAGTTTTGACATCAAATCCGCCGACGGCAATGTCGCGCATTCGGCGTGCGTCGGTTTTGGCCTGGAACGCATTGCGCTGGCGTTATTTAAAACCCACGGTTTTGACACCACGCGCTGGCCGAGCAGCGTGCGTCAGGTGATGTCACTATGATACGGCGCGTGCTGACGCTGGACCCTTCGACTTATGCGCGTCATACCATCCACAGCGGTGAGCGCGTGTGGGCGGAGACGAATTGTTACGTCGATTTGTGGGTCGAGTTGCTGCACGCCTTAGGGCACGAACCGCGCGCCGCGTTGCCGTTCACGTTGACGCTGGATTTTGAAGGCGATCAGTGGACGTTTTTTAAGTTTTCACTCAACGACATTCTTGAATTATACGGTTTAGAGGTGCAGGAACTTGCGATTTGGCGGCCTTTAGTCGCACATATCGAGGAGCAGGTCACGCGCGGTCATCCTGTGTTGGTAGAGTTGGATTCTTTTTATTTACCGGACACGGCGGGCACCGCCTATCAATTGGAACACACCAAGACTACGGTCGGCGTGACGGAAATAGATGTCGCCGCGCGCCACCTCGGCTATTTTCACAATCAGGGCTATTTTCACCTCACGGGCGAAGACTTTACGCGTGTATTTCGTCTCGATGCTGACCGCGATGAGATCGTGTTGCCACCCTATGTCGAGTTCGTTAAACCCCATCCCGCGCGCGCCTTGCAGGGGGCGGCATTGGTCGAGGCGTCACGCGGTTTGTTACGCCAGTATTTGGAACGCGTGCCGTCCACCAATCCCTATACCGCATTTAAGGCACGTTTCGCCGAGGATTTAGCTGGCCTGATGCAGGCGGACATCAAGGTGTTTCACCAATATTCATTCGCGACCTTGCGTCAATGCGGTGCCTGCTTTGAACTGGCGGCCACCTACTTTGAGTGGTTGGGTGCGCAGGCCCGCTGTGAGGTCGCGGCCGCAGTGGAGGCCTACAAAGACCTTGCCAATGCCGCCAAGGCCTATCAATTTCAGCTCGCACGGGCGATGAATAGAAAAAAACCCCTGGATCTGACGCCTTTAGACGAAATGGCGCGCCGCTGGGAACAAGGGTTGGAGGCTGCGCGCACGGTCGCCGCCTAACTAACGTCTCCCTAAGATTACGACCTTAAAGTGATGCGTCGTGTTGTTTCTACGACAACGGTTAAAAAATCTGGGATAATCAATCATCTCTTTTGAAAGGCACCCGGCCGCATGGAACCACGTCGCCCCGGCGATTCATATATGTTTTCTACCGAGGCCCCCTTGGACGCCGTCTGGCGCCTGGCATCTACGGCACCGCATGCGATTGCCGACGCGTCCGCGCTGGATGCCGCTGGCGTGGACTGGTTGCCTGCGTTTGTGCCCGGCACCGTCGCGCAATCACTCCAAGCCACGGGGCGCTGGCGCTTAGGTCAAGAATTCGATTTTGATGAACACGACTGGTGGTATGTCGGCAATTTCAACGCCGTCGCGCAACCAGGCGCGCGCTTGTGGTTTGAAGGCCTGGCAACGCTGGCCGAAGTCTATTTAAACGGAACGCTGATATTGCAATCCCAAAACATGTTTACGCGCCATGAGGTAGACATAGGCGAGGGCTTGCGTGAACAAAATGAATTGGCGATTTGTTTTCGCGCGCTGAACCCCTGGTTAAATTATCGCCGACCGCGTCCACGGTGGAAGACGCGCCTGGTCAAGAATCAACAATTGCGTTGGCTGCGCACTACATTGCTGGGACGCATGCCGGGATGGAGTCCGCCGGTCGCGCCGGTAGGACCGTGGCGACAGATTTTAATCACCGCGACGCCAAAGATCGCATTAACACACCTGCATATTAATACTGAATTGCGCGGCACCGAAGGCCTGCTGACACTGAAAGGCCAATTAAAAATGCACGACGCGAAGACCACTCCGCGCGTGCGTCTGGAGATTGCAGGCAAACAATCGCCTCTAGTCGTGCAACCCGACGGCGACCATTTCTTACTGGAAGGCGCCGTGTTTGTCGATCACGCGCGGCAATGGTTTCCGCACACCCACGGAAAACCCGCGCGCTACACCTGCGCATTGTTCGTCGAATACGGCGCGCAACGCATCCAAATAGATTGCGGTAAGGTCGGTTTTCGTACCATCAATATCGTCGAAGATAACGGCGATTTTGAGATATTGGTCAACGATACTTCAATTTTTGCGCGCGGCGCGGTATGGACCGTAGAAGACATCGTCAGCGCGGGCGGTGATCGAGAATTATTGCGTGACACACTCACGTTGGCGCGTGATGCCGGCCTCAATATGTTGCGCGTCAGCGGCACATTGCTTTATGAACAAGACGCGTTTTATGAATTGTGCGATGAACTGGGAATTTTAGTTTGGCAGGATTTCATGTTTGCCAACATGGACTATCCCGTGGATGACCCGGCATTTGCGGCGGAAATCGAACGCGAGGCCGTGCAATTATTGCAGCGTCTACGCCGTTTTTCGTGTATTGCGGTGTATTGCGGCAATAGCGAGGTCGAACAGCAAGCCGCCATGTTGGGCCTGCCTCGGGCCGCGTGGCGCAACACCTTTTTCGGCGAAACCCTTCCCGCGTTGTGTCGCCATCACCATCCGGGCGTACACTATATTCCGGCCACGCCTAGCGGCGGCGCATTGCCCTTTCATACCAATACCTCCGTCACGCATTATTATGGCGTCGGCGCGTATATGCGGCCGCTGCATGACGTGCGCCGCGCGCGTGTGTGTTTTGCCAGCGAATGCTTGGGTTTCGCCAATGTCCCCGAGCCGCGTACCGTGGAGTTGCTTACCGAAGGCAGCCTCCCCGCGATGCATCATCCACGCTGGAAACAACGCGTGCCGCGCGACCACGGTTCGGGTTGGGATTTTGAAGACATTCGAGATTTTTATTTACGACACTATTTCGGCGTCGACCCCATCGCGCTGCGCAGCGTCGATACCGCGCGTTACCTTGAACTCAGTCGCGTCGTTACCGGCGAAATAATGACCCAGGTCTATAGCGAATGGCGCAGCGCCTATAATTCGTGCCGTGGTGGATTAGTCTGGTTTTTCAAAGATTTATGGCCCGGCGCCGGATGGGGCGTGATAGATAGCACGGGCCTGCCTAAGGCCTGTTACTATTATTTAAAGCGCGTGTGGCGGCCGCTGACCGTGGTGCTGACCGATGAAGGTTTGAACGGATTGCACGCCCACGTCGTCAACGATACGGCAGAAGCGTTTAACGGTAGTTTGAAAATCATACTGTTGCGCGGCGCGCACACCGTGGTGGCGCAGGCCGCAGTGGAAGTTAGCGTCCCCGCGCGCGGTAAAGTGGCCGTCAGCGCGGACGCGGTATTAGGCGCATTTTACGATGTGACGTATGCCTACCGTTTCGGCCCACCGCAACATGATCTGGCCGCCGTAACCTTGCATGGCACGGAAGGCGAGGTGGCAACGGCGTTTTATTTTCCACATGCGCGAGAACCCCAGCGCGTCGCCGCGAAGGTAACGGCACAAGCCTACGCATTGAATGATGCCGAATATGAATTGACACTGCTCGCCGATAGTTTCTTGCAGGCGGTGCATTTCGATATCCCTGGGTTTATCGGCGATGACAATTATTTTCACCTGCTGCCCAATGTTTCGCGCAAGATAATCTTCCGGCATTTACACGGTGTGATGGGTGATTTCGCCGGGTTCGTCGAGGCGATCAATCTTTCTGAACCGGTCATGATCAGTGTCGCGAGCCCAGGACGGCGCAATTAACGTGACACCTTCTGTTTCGCGTATCCCGTTTTTTTTCGGCCCCACTGACACGCCGTTGTTCGGGTGGCGCCATCACTCGACCGCAGACCTTGCAAACGGTATCGGCGTCATCCTGTGCCCACCGTTGGGGCATGAGTTCGTACACAGTTATCGCGCGCTGCGCCACCTCGCCGACGACCTGGCCGCTGCAGGTGTAGAAGTCCTCCGCTTGGACTATCACGGCACCGGTAACTCCAGCGGTGTAGATGAAGATCCGCAGCGCGTCAACGCCTGGCTTGCAAGCATAGAACACGCAATAACCTTGTTGCGCGCTACACCTGCGCTTACTCAGGTGGGATTGGTGGGCGTGCGTATCGGCGCGATTTTGGCGGCCCACAGCGCGGCACGCAGCGCCGTGGATTTTTTAGTGGCGTGGTCGCCGATATTAAAGGGGCGGGATTTCGTCCGCGAATTGCGGGCCGTGCAGCGTACCGGCGAACAGTTTAGCACGGACCCCCACATCACCGACGGTGCGATTGAGGCGGCAGGGTTTATTTACACTGCGGCGACACAAGATGCCTTGTCAGCGTTGGATATGCTGGCGGTTGTGCCCGCCGCCGAACGTGTATTGTGGATCGCTCGCGACGACCTGGCAGAAGATGCTGCGGCGCTGAATGCGTGGCGTACAGCGGGATTTCCATTGGAAGAAAAACGTCTGCCGGGTGTTGCGGAGATGTTGTTACCTGCGCATGACAGCGTCGTACCGCAGGCGGCGATTTCAACCATCGTGCGCTGGATAGTCGGCAAAACCGCACGCTGCGCCGCACCGATTAACGTCGACAGAGGCGCGGCGCAAGCTCGTCTGCGCGGACAATTTTAT
>JAOUGF010000037.1 GCA_029857925.1 Gammaproteobacteria bacterium | reverse complement strand
CGCAAGCGATTGGTCTACGTAATTCAACCCCCCACCAAGCGTGAAAACTAATAACACGATCGTGTTGTAAAATAGTTCTAACATTGCAAATACGGTATTGGTGATAGTGTAGTCGGCCGCGCGCTGATGCTCGGTCAAGTCGATGTGATTTTTGAATGCGTTGGGTACGGCATCACGATGGTGGCGAATGTGGTGGATATGACGTTGCGCAAGCCCACTTTCGATCACTAATCCGATCGCTAAGAGGATTAAGAATACTATTCCAAAGGTCGCCATACTCTGCCAAGCGTGTTAGGATGCAGCAGTAGTATAGGCCAATCCTTCCGCCTGTAAAGGGTATTTTTGGTTTACTGAGACGATGACGCAGCTTAACGACACCCATTTGATTTGGATAGACTTGGAAATGACCGGCCTGCATCCGGATCAAGACTGCATTATTGAAATCGCGACCATCGTCACTGACGCACAGTTAACTATCTTGGCCGAGGGGCCAGTGATGGCCATCCGTCAAGACGAAGCGCAGTTGGCGCGCATGGATGAATGGAATCAAAAACAGCATGGTAAGTCAGGGCTTTTGCAACGCGTGCGTGAAAGCACGATTACGTTGGCCGAGGCCGAGGCGCGTACGTTGGCGTTTTTGCGTTTATGGGTACCGGAGCGCAAATCCCCTATGTGCGGTAATAGTATTTGTCAGGATCGCCGTTTTCTATTTCGCGGTATGCCCGCGCTGGAGCAGTTTTTTCATTACCGCAACTTGGATGTTAGCACCCTCAAAGAACTCGCCCGTCTGTGGGCGCCTGGCGTTCTGGAGGGGGTTAAAAAGGCAGGCAGCCATTTGGCCTTGGACGATATCCGAGAATCTATTCAGGAACTGGCCTATTATCGTGAAAAGTTATTTAAATTGTAAGTATGGAACGCGTCCCCCTTGTCAGGGCGTGCGTTTCATGTTAATTTGCGCACCCTTAACGACAGGCGCGTAGCTCAGCTGGTTAGAGCACCACCTTGACATGGTGGGGGTCGTTGGTTCGAGTCCAATCGCGCCTACCATTTTTGGTAGTAGATCACATCCTCCCGCATCGAATTCATAGAATGCCTGCCGTACGCGAACGAATTGTCTAGATTATTGTTTTAACACCAGTGACGACTTCATCGTCTGGGGTGTCGACAGTCCCATTAATTGCAGTACAGTGGCTGCGATATTGGCTAACCCCCCCCCGGTCGTAAGGCGCTTATATTCATGGTCTATGACCATACAAGGCACCGGGAAGGTCGTGTGTTGGGTATGGGGCGCACCCGTCACGGGGTCTATCATCTGTTCGCAATTGCCGTGATCCGCAGTCAAAACTATGCTGTAGCCACAGGCTTGTGCATGGTCGAGCACGCGACCGACCTCGCGATCCAGGGCTTCCACCGCCTTCACCACGGCGTCTTGTACGGCGGTGTGACCCACCATATCGCCGTTTGCGAAATTCGCGAGGATAAAACCATATTTACCACTGCTCAAGGCCGTGACCAAACGATTGCCAAGTTCTGTGGCGTTCATCTCCGGCGCTAAATCATAGGTCGCCACCTTGGGTGAGGGCACCATGTGGCGGTCTTCAAAGGGATAGGGGGTTTCACGGCCGCCATTGAAAAAGAATGTGACGTGAGGATATTTTTCGGTCTCGGCGCAACGAAATTGATGCAGTCCCGCTTTTGCGACGAGTTCACCTAATGCGGTGCTTGGGGTTTTTGGCGCAAACGCCACCGGTAAATGAAAACGCTCATCATATTCGGTCAAACAAGTCACATGCAGCGGGCGAAAATCGCCGCGCTCAAACGGCGTAAATTCCGCGCTAGTTAGCAGATAGGTTAATTGGCGCGAGCGATCACTGCGAAAATTAAACAGGATGACCGCATCGTCCTTGGCGACCGAAGTGGCGCCCTCAAGCACGGTGGGCAGTATGAATTCATCGGTCTCGCCGTTGGCGTAGGCGAATTCGATGGCGCTACGCGCGTCTGCGGCGTGACGGCCTTGATTGTGGAGCAACGCATTCCATGCCAATTGCGTGCGCTCCCAACGCCGGTCACGATCCATGGCGTAGTAGCGGCCGCAGATACTCATGACACGACCATTGGCCTGATGCAGGCGTTTTTCCAATTCGGGCAAAAAATTTAGAATGGATTTGGGGGGCGTGTCGCGCCCGTCCGCGAAAAGATGCAATGCGGGGCTGACGCGATGCTGAGCGCAACAATCAATCAGCGCGTACAGATGATTGATATGGCTGTGCACACCGCCGTCGGAGACCAGGCCCAACAAATGCACCGGACGCTGCCGTTGTTTTGCATGGCGCAAGGCAGCGCTAATCGCGGCGTTTTTAAAAAAACTACCATCGGTAATCGCATCGTCGATACGAACTAAATCTTGAGCAATGATGGCGCCGCAGCCTAGCGTCATGTGCCCCACCTCGGAGTTGCCCATCTGGCCTTCCGGTAGGCCTACGGCGCGCCCGGAGGCCTCTAGCGTGGTAAGGGCGTGGGTGTCAAAGTACTCATCAAAGCGCGGCGTACGTGCTAATGCGATCGCATTGTGGCGTTTGCCCGGGTTAATGCCAAAGCCGTCTAAAATTAATAGTAGAACAGGTTTACGCGGCGGCGCGGGGTTCACTTTATTGGGATAGGTCATCGCGATGCCGACCCCTTTGCGACAGACGTGTTCAATGGTGTACCTTTAATTGTGGGTTGCAATCCAGCATATCGGCACATTCTGCGGAAGCTTAACGTCCCAATTCAGTTTCAGTGTCCAACACAACTTGAGTCATGCGTAACACACTATCCGCATTGAGCGAAATTGAATCAACCGCGCGTTCCACTAGCCAATGCGTGATTTCTGGAAAGTCGGACGGCGCTTGTCCGCAGATGCCGATATATTTTTTTTGACGCCGACACTCTGTAATCGCCATGTCCATCAATTGCAATACCGCGGGATTGCGCTCATCGACCCCGCCAATCAACCCCGAATCGCGGTCCACACCCAGCGTAAGTTGGGTCAGATCGTTAGAACCAATAGAAAAGCCATCAAAATGCTCTAGAAATTGTTTCGCCAGCAACGCATTCGCCGGAATTTCACACATCATATAGACACGCAACCCATTGCCTCCCCGGCGCAACTGGTGTTTAGACATCAACGCGATGACGTCTTGTGCCTCCTGTACGGTGCGCACAAACGGGATCATTACCGCGATATTGTCCAGCCCCATCGTTTCCCGAGCGAATTTTACCGCTTGGCATTCTAATGCAAAACACTCGGCGAATTGCGGTGAGGGATAGCGCGACGCGCCGCGAAAGCCGATCATCGGATTTTCTTCCACCGGCTCAAACGCGGTGCCACCCAATAGCGCGGCGTATTCGTTAGATTTGAAATCGCTAAAACGCATAATGACCGGTCGTGGATAGAACGCTGCGGCGATTGTGCCTATGCCTTCGGCCAAGCGCGATACATAAAATTGAGTAAGCCCCGGATAACCCGCGGCACGTTGTTCGACATTGTGGCGTGTCTCGGCATCTAATGCTTGGGGTTCGAGCAGCGCGCGCGGATGTATGCCTATGCTGTGATTGATGATGAATTCGAGACGCGCCAATCCTACGCCGGTCACCGGCAAAAATGAGGCGTCGAATGCTTGTTCAGGATTTCCGATATTGAGATATATCTGGGTTTTCGGTTGCGCGAGCTTGGACAGGTCTATGCGTTCTGATTGAAACGGCAGTATGCCCGCATAGACGAAACCGCTATCACCTTCGGCGCACGAGACGGTCAGCGGCATGTCGTCGTGGATTTTTTGCGTGGCGTCGCCGCAGCCGACCACAGCGGGGATACCAAACTCCCGCGCAACGATTGCCGCGTGGCACGTGCGCCCGCCGCGATTGGTGACGATCGCGGCGGCGCGACGCATCACCGGCTCCCAATCGGGGTCCGTAATGTCGGTGACCAGCACTTCACCTTCGCGCAAATCATGCATCTGCGCGGCCTCCATAATCACGCGCGCGTTTCCGGCGCCGATCTTTTGGCCGACGCTCTTGCCCTGTGTGACTAAGGGGCCGCGACGTTCGAGGTGATAAATCTCGTGAAACTGAGCGTCCGAACGCGACTTGACGGTCTCCGGCCTGGCTTGCACGATGAATAACTCGCCGGATTCACCGTCTTTTGCCCATTCGATATCCATCGGTGTCGGGTGCCCCGCACGTGCCGTGTAATGGCGTTCAATCTCAATCGCATAACGGGCGAGTTGCAAGACGTCTTCGTCATCAATGGAAAATCGTGCGCGCTCCGCGTCGCGCACCGGTACGTCACGCGTGGATTGCCCGGCCACCGGATCGGCCGTATATATCATCTTGATGGCCTTGGTACCCAACTGACGTTTAAGTATCGGGCGTTTGCCTGCTTCTAACATAGGTTTGTGGACATAGAACTCATCGGGGTTCACTTTCCCTTGGACGATGTTTTCACCCAGGCCATAGGTAGATGTGATAAACGCGACGTCGCGAAAACCGGTTTCGGTATCAATACTGAACATCACACCGGACGCGCCCAAGTCCGCCCGCACCATTTTTTGCACACCGATGGACAGTGCAATAACGCTATGCGCAAAACCTTGCGCGGCGCGATAAGAGATCGCGCGATCGGTAAACAACGACGCGTAGACATGGCGACAAGTCTCGAGCAGATTTTGTGACCCGCGTATATTTAAATAGGTCTCCTGTTGGCCCGCGAACGACGCCGTAGGCAGGTCTTCGGCGGTCGCCGAGGAGCGTGCGGCGACGTCAGGGTTAGGGCCATATTCCTGTTCCAACGCGCGATATGCGTTACGTATGGCCTCCGCCAAATCGGCGGGTAGTATCGCAGTGCGTATCCAGTGGCGTATGCGCGCACCGGTTTGTGTGAGTGCGCGGGTATCGCGGACATCGAGTTCAGCGAGGGCGGTCGCGATTTTTTTGTCTAAGTTGTTCGCAGACAAAAAATAATGGTAGGCGGCAGAGGTCGTTGCGAATCCAAAGGGGATTTTTACACCTTTGGGGGTTAGACTTCGATACATCTCACCCAACGAGGCGTTTTTGCCTCCCACCTCGGCGATATCGTTCATGCCGATTTCTGCAAATGTGCGCACGTACACCATGGCGGACCTCCTATGAGGGATGCTACCATTATAACGCCCTTTCGTTGCGTCGTAGAAGGATAATTCAATGTGGAAGCCTATCCCGCATACGTTTTTGTTAAGCCTGGTTGTCACGGTATTTATGGGGGGTGTCTCGTCTAACGCCGCAGGCGGGGTTCTGGATGACTTTGAAAAAGACGCGACACAAGGCGAAGGCGCTACGCCGAAAAAGTCTACTCCACCCGCCAGTACCAGTACCAAGTCACCGCCTGCGGACACCGCAGATGATAACAAGTGCACATACGTCTATGAATGCACGCCGAAGTCGCCAACCCTGGGAACCGAGGGGTACACGGACTACTTATTCGGATCGATGATTAACGATTTTATGCGTTGGATGTTTTCGCCGCTGATAGAAATCGGTGAGCGCAGCTTTCAATTTGCCACCGGCATGATGTCGCGCACAGATATTCCGTTGCGTGAAGAAGGCGACGTGTTAGTACCTTATGCGCAGTTTAGCCTCGCTAGGCTCTATATTGCGCAGGGGTTAGGTGCGAGCGATGTGCGCACCAGCGCGGGGGTCGGCCCGTTTGCGGTGGGGTTTCGACATAATAATTACGTGGAAGACGGTGTGATACACAACTTGACGTTACGTTCTTGGCAACTCATGTATCGCGGTATTGTGAACGAAAATCTAGCGCTGGGATTTGCTTTTGGTGGTTCCGACCTGGTGGGTAACCGTACTACAAAGGGCGTAAATTTTTTTATACCATTTGAATATCGAATCAACCGCATCGCGAGTCTTGGCGGCGAAGTCGGCGCGCACACGTTTAATGCTACGACAGTGGGGGACAGTCGTATAGAGTTGCGTTACGGCGCGCGATACGCGTCGATGATCGTCGGCTATCGGTGGTTGGATGCGCCTCTTGTGAAATTACGCGGCCCATTGATAGGGTTAAGCTTATATTACTAGCGGGCAGGGGTTGCTTCAATTTCGCACCTCGATTTTATTAAGCTTAGAGCAGCTATTTTCTTTTTCAGTACACGCCGTAAACTGGCCGCTGCGGTTAAAACAAATGCGGATTTCATCTAGCGTGGTGGCGCTCGCGCGCGGGCCGCGCATCTCTTCATCGCAGGCCAATTCAATGTGTTCTGCGCGCAGGCGCGGTTGCTGGGCGATTATCAAGGATATCAATTGACGGTGGGTGTACGACCCCCGTCGCAATACCGGCAGATGCAGGCCTTGGTAATACGATTTGAGTGTCTGGAAATATTGCGAACGCTTCACGCCCGCGCAACGGCCGTGTTTTTCCCATTCATGTTTAATCAGATATTTTGACGGCATGATGTCCATGATTTGCGCGGTATCTATGGCGTCTTCCGATTGACTGGAGGGGAGTTTGCAGTCCGCCGGATAACCCGAGTCACATTGCGGCCAAAGTCCGTGGACGCTATATTCTAAGTTGCACTGCGCATCACCGGTTTTATTTTTGGAATAGCACCACTCTTTGCTGCGTGAGATGGCGAGTTTGTAGTAGCTGAACGTGCCCGCGATATGCGCGTCGCATTGTTGCTCATTGTGGCCGATGGCCCATATAGGAGAAACTACCGCAAATAACAAAAATACGATGAGCGCGCGATGCATGTAGTGAGTTCCTGGGATGTCGGATGGCCAAGACATGCAGCGAAGTCTAGCACGTTATTGCAACTCGTTGGATGGGTAAATATCAACCTTATGGCCAAATATTTTTCACTTAGGGTTGTTTCAGCGTCGCGCGGTTCTTTCCGGCGCGCTTGCTCACGTACATCGCGTCATCCGCCTCACGCAAAAACTGTTCAGCGCTCTTCGTAACACCCGGTTCGCATATTGCGACGCCGATGCTGCAGGTGGTTCGATAACTGCTTATTGCGGCGCTCGTCAAAAAACTATGATTGGCCAGCGCTTGGCGTAATTTTTCCGCCAAACTGGATGCCCCTTGTTCATTGGTTTGTGGCGCAATGACGACGAACTCGTCACCGCCAAAGCGCCCGATATGATCAATTTTGCGGCAATGCGCGCGCAACAGTTGAGTGAAGTCGTGAAGCAGCTTATCACCTAAAATGTGGCCATGCGTATCGTTAAATTGCTTGAAACCGTCCAAGTCCACGAATAATAATGCGAGCGACGTCGCGTGACGGGCGGAACGATCCAGCTCAACTGCGAGATCGTCCAGCAGTGCGCGTTTATTTAACAGCCCAGTAAGCGGGTCCAACGTAGCTTGTTTCTTTAACTCATCTAACAGTCGGGCCTTTTCTATGGCCTCTACGGCTTCAGAGGAAAATATACTCAACAACAAGAGGTCATGCTCGCGAAATGGATCGGTGGTTCTTCGGTATACGGTAATGCATCCTAAGGTACCGTTGCGTGTCTTCATCGGGACGCACAATAGCGCGTGTATGCCCTCCATTTGGGCTACATCAGCGTTTTTGCATAGGCTATCCTGCAGGGCATCGGTGGTGAAGTAGGGTTGGCCGGTCATCACGACAGTACCAGTGATCCCTTCGCCGATATGAATGGCAGGTTGTTCTTTAAACCCTTCGGTAAGGCCATGGCTTTGAATGATATTGAGGGTGCCGGTTGCAAGGTCAAACACGCGTAGTGTTGCCGCCTCGGCCTGGGTAAGGGCGATGGCTGTTTTGGCGATGTGGCTGAGCACATCATCCAGTCCGTCAAACACGATCATCCGTTCGGTGATCATGAAGATACGGTTGAGAATTTTATCATTTATGTTCATGTAGAGCGCTCACCTTTGGGCGGTCATCCATATATCGGGAACCGCTAAAAATCCACTGAAGCCGCGCTGGCAGCGCTGAAAAGTGGCTCAGTTTGGGGGGTGGCGTAGCAGTAAGCTGCGAGTAAACCACGCATATTCGCCACTTTTCGCCATGCCCATAGCATCTCGATTGAATTTCTAAAGGTTTTCTACCGTAATAACCACCCAATCCGTAGGCTGACGTAAGGGGTGGCTGCGCCTAATAAGTTTATATCGTGTAGGGCAACTGAAATCTTTAAAATTTAATGCTACGCCAGAGCATTGTTCAGGGCAAGGTCTTTATGCGCGAGTTATGAAGAACGATTTGAATTTGCACAAATCAGGTCGTTCAATTTACGGGCTACTACGGTGTCACCCGAACGTTATATTTTAATGCGAATTCACCCTGCGCTGGTACATCAACTATCCACGCACAGCGACCTTTACGCATTTTGTGCGGCAAAGATTCCTGTATGATTTCCCAATCACCCGGGATGGGTTCCTCTATCACCACTTTTGCAGATGTGTTACGCGAATTTTTTACTGTGTAACGAAAGCCGCTGAGAAATGAGCGTCCGCCCTCCGGATCTAAGGGTAAAATATCAAACATCGTTTGCCACTTTGAAATAGTGACGTCCGGAGCAGAGTTCAAGTTTAGGTTCAATTCTTCATTGACCGCTACCGCCGCCATACGATCTTCATTAATAAAATCAACTTGTCCACTGGCGTCTGTTTTATAAAATCTGACGACACCTGAGGGTAATTGAAAGCCGAGATGCGCATCGCTATTGTTTAAGAAGCGTAGGCGCACTTGCGCAGCCGCGTTATTAGCGATTTCGTCATCTTCTTGTACAAAATATTCGTCCATACCGGTGAATACATATTCTTTATGTACGGGGATTTGTTTGACATTTAACAATGAAACCTGCAACGATTGATTTTCGCCGATCGACACTTTATAAGGGATATTGTAATAAAGGAGCGCATAAGGATCATCAAAAGGGTTGCTACCGCGTTTGCCGGGATTTAGATCACTGCCTATGGATGCCGTTGCGGTAGATAGGATAGTATTGAACTTCGTCGCAGAGGCAAGCTTGAATTGGGCGTTGTTAAAAATCGAACGAGTGTTGTTGTTAATGGTTGCCCAGCCACTGAGTTCCAATTGAGTGTCCTGATTGCTGAGTTTTGCGACGTAGTCCGCTTGCCAGGTGATGCCGCTGCATAGGTAGGTGAGACCCAACGTATAGTCACCGTCCTCTTTTGCGATTAACTTGACAGACAACGTTGGGCGGTCATGCAAATTGGGAGGCATCTCCGCAAAGACCATGCGCCCTGGTATGCCGGTTTCTATTCTGTCTTTAAGTTTTAGCACAATGCCATCGCGGGTGCTCAGGACTTCGGCCTCTTCTTGGTATTCGTCACCGGATTGCGCATCGGTGCGCAAGACATGCACTTTATGCCCGACATATTTTTCTAACAAATTCCCAGGGGTTAATATGTCATGGTCAAAACGTTGTTCCGTCAGTTTGAGGTCACGTGCGCTTGAGGTTTGTTTTAAGACGGTTGTTTCCGGGCGCAGGCGCGCGCATACATCGCGAATCGCAAGTTGATTGGCGCCGGCGACCAGATTGACTTCACGCTGATCAGTAACCAATGTGAAATCTTGATTGTATACAGTGATATTCAACGAGGTTTGCTGAGATAAACCGACGCCTTGTTCGGTACGCGTTTCGCCGCTTACCGACGTGACATAACTATTTGCGACTATAAGCCACAGTACAAATTTATTTCGATATGACATGGCGTCAAGTTATCACGGTAGGTCGAGCGCGCCCGGTATGTCGGCGAATATCGGCAATATTTTCCACCACCGCGACGAGTGGCGCCACCATTTCTTGAACATCGCGGTGATGTTGCGAAGTATCCTCTACAAAGCGTTCCATATAGATACGCAACGTCGCACCTTGGGTACCGGTACCGGATAAGCGCAGTATAATTCGCGAGCCGTCGGTACTTAAAATGCGGATACCTTGTTGCTCTGCGGTACTGCCATCTACCGGGTCGATGTACGCGAAGTCGTCCGCCGCTTTGATATGAAAACCGGAAAAGCGCTGGCCCGTCAACGCGGGCAATTTAGCACGCAATGTTTGAATTAATGCAAGCGCATTGTGTGCGTCGATATTTTCATAATCATGTCGCG
>JAOUGF010000532.1 GCA_029857925.1 Gammaproteobacteria bacterium | reverse complement strand
CAACGCGACCGCCTCATTGGCGGGCAGCGTCCACGGGGTGGTTGTCCAGATCACCACGGAGATTGGCCCGGCGCCCGCGTGTTGTATGCCGGCGCAGCGCGCCAGCAACGCGGCGTCATCGAGCACGCGGAAACGCACGTCGATCGCTGGTGAGCGGCGATTTTCATATTCGACCTCGGCCTCGGCCAGGGCGGAGCCGCAATCCATGCACCAATGCACGGGTTTATGGCCCTTGTGCAAATGGCCGTTGGCGATGATCTTGCCCAACGCGCGCACGGTATCGGCCTCGAAGCGGTAATCCATCGTCAAATAGGGGTGTTCCCAGTCGCCCAATACGCCTAGGCGTTTGAAATCTTCGCGTTGACGATCAATTTGTTTGGCGGCATAGTCGCGACAGGCCTTGCGGAATGTTGCCGCATCTACCTTGCCCCCGACCTTACCGACCTTTTTTTCGACTTGGTGTTCGATCGGCAGGCCGTGACAATCCCAACCGGGCACGTAAGGCGCGTCTAAGCCGCTGAGCGTCTTGGACTTCACGATAATGTCTTTCAAAATCTTGTTGACGGCGTGGCCGATATGGATGTCGCCATTCGCGTAAGGGGGGCCGTCGTGCAGGATGAACTGCGGTTTACCCCGGCGTTGCGCGCGCAACGTGCCGTATAAATCCATGGCCTGCCAGCGCTTGAGCATCTCCGGCTCGCGTTGCGACAGGTTGGCCTTCATCGAAAAATCGGTGTTAGGGAGGTTCAGGGTTGCTTTGTAGTCCGCCACGGGGTGCTCACTTCAATAGTGTGTCGAAAGATTTTGTAGCGCGCCGGTGGGAGGATCGTCTACTTCAACGCGGCGCGCGCGGCCCCCTCGTCGAGGGCTAGTTGTGATTTTAACGCATCTAGCGACTGAAAGCGCTGTTCGGGACGCAAATAACGCACGAATTCCACCTCTATATACCGTCCGTAGAGGTCTTGCGATATATCGAACAGGTGGACCTCCAATTGGGTGCGCACCCCGCCCACGGTAGGGCGGTTACCGATGTTGGCCATCGCGGGTAGCGACGTAGGGCCTAAACAATGTACACGCACCGCAAAAACGCCGCGCACCGGTACCACGCGCCGTTTTAACAATACATTCGCCGTTGGAAAACCGAGTGTGCGCCCGCGCTGATCGCCGCGCACTACGTGGCCGCCGATGCGGTATGGGCGACCTAAAAGGCGTGCGGCGGCGTCCAGGTCACCGACCTGCAGCGCGTCGCGGATGGCCGTGCTGCTGACGCGATGCTCGTCCAACGTGAGGCTGGGGGTGGCCTCCACCGCAAATCCGACTTGCGCACCGATGGTTTGCAGTAACGCGAAATTGCCTTGACGCCGGTGTCCAAAATGGAAGTCGTCACCGACGATTAAATGGCGCACGCCCAGGCCCTGCACCAGCACACGTTGTACAAAGTGGGCGGCCTCCATGTCGGCCAGCGCGCGGTTAAAACGCAAACACAGCACGCGTTCCAGGCCCAGGCTTTCGAGGCATTCCAATTTTTCTCGCAAACGATGCAGACGCGCGGGGGCGTTTTCGGCGGCAAAGAATTCCAACGGTTGCGGTTCAAACAGGATAACGGTGGACGGTGCGCCGTGTTCACGCGCGCGTTCGCGGGTCAGGCGCAACACCGCTTGATGGCCGCGATGCACACCATCGAAATTCCCTATGGTTGCGACACAACCTTGATGGCGGGCGCGTAAATTGTGGATGCCACGTATAATTTCCATAGAGTTGGTTACGAATGTGCTCCTCTGAGCAAAACAGTGTAAGACCGACGATCAACTATAAGCACTCGGGCAGTTGAATTCAACCCGGATTTTCCTTGCACAAGCCCCGCGAGAGGGAAGGGGGTTTTTTACAGGCCTGTGGTTTTACTGACGAACATAATAGAAAATATAACTGGGAAAACTCTAGAGGTTCCCTAGAGATAAACGTTTGA
Source organism: Gammaproteobacteria bacterium (assembly GCA_029857925.1). Taxonomy (GTDB): domain Bacteria; phylum Pseudomonadota; class Gammaproteobacteria; order S012-40; family S012-40; genus CAKKRP01. Next base: position 484 of record JAOUGF010000532.1, on the reverse strand, counting down.
GGTCAGTATTACGCGCGTTTCCGCGGGCGGACATAGCGCAACAGGTTCAGCCCCATCAGCTGCAATACGAGCAGATAGACGACACCGCCCGAGGCGATGATCGCCGCAAGCGTGGCCACGCGCGTGAGGCCGCGCCACGCTATCCATGCGTCTAACACGGGCGTTGCAAACCACAATACGGCCGCCATCGCGGCGTTTGCGACGGCGATTTGTACCCACAATTTCGCCCACCCGGTGAGCGGGGTGTACACCTGCTGGCGACGCAGTGTGGTATAGAGCATGCCCGCATTTAAAAACGCCGATAACGATGTAGACAATGCCAAGCCCGCATGCGGTGCGGTGAATCCGCCGTAATACATACTGCCGACCACCACGACGTTGAACACCATATTCGCGATCATCGCGGTGATGCCGATCTTTACCGGTGTCTTGGTGTCCTGTCTCGCGTAAAACCCGGGCGCCAACGCCTTAATCAACATAAACG
>JAOUGF010000531.1 GCA_029857925.1 Gammaproteobacteria bacterium | reverse complement strand
AGCCGTTGTTCTTTGACGAAAAGGATCAAGAAATAAGTCTGCTGCGGTGGCAGATCAGTCCTAAGTCCGACAGGCTGTTAGGGGTACAACAGCGGTGGTGTGGCTACGCTGTTTTTGTGTAGCGTGCGTCTACTAACGGCAATTCAATAAAGAATGAGGTGCCGGATTCGGATTCGCTTACGACATCAACCTGCCCGTTGTGTTGGATGATGATCGTCTTGGCGATCACGAGGCTGATGCAACTGCCGGGTGACGCGCTGTTTTCATTTTGATCCAAATTCGGATCGAACAATGAAAGTTGTTGCGCCTCGGTGAGTGCAACACCGTGATCTTTGATAATGATACAAATTCTATCGGTGTCAATCTTGTTGACCCGGATGTCTACACTTGAACGGGATGGAGAACGTTCGGCACAACAACTGAGCACATGGTGCAACGCCTGCGTGATGCGCGGCTTGTCCGCCCAAATATGCGCGTCCGGCAATGCGTTGCGCAACTCAAAACGCAGGTCTAACTGTCTGGCCAAGGGAGAGAGTTCGCCGATCGTTGCGCTCAACCAAGGCATCAGCGCAAGGTTTGTGAAATGATAATCGCCGACATCCGCCGCAGCGTGGTGTCGCTGAACGTAGGTGTACAGGTGGGTTTGCGCGAGTTCCATGCGTGTATGTTCGCGTTGCGCGACGCGATGCAGTGTCCGTATGCGTAGTGCGGTGAGCACAGCGAGCAACGCAAGCAAGGTCAATGCGATGGCGGTGCTGAAATAAATTTGATTTAGTTTTCGTTGTGCATCGTCTAATCGTTGTTGCAAGTGGATGTGCAGATCGCCATATACTTCGTTGTAAAGATCAAACAGCAAGGTGTTTGCGGCGCCCGTACTGGTATAGGCCTGGCGGCCGAGCGCAAGTGACTTGCCCGGCAAGTGTGCGAATTTAGCTATAACATCCATTAACGTCCGTTCGAAGCCTTCCAAGCGGTTCGAGGTGCGTTCGTGATCGGGGTGGCCGAGTTCGTGTAATATCGTCGCGGCGCGTTGACTGTGTTGTGTTTTACGTGCGTAGGTCAGCAATTCCAGCGTCAGCAGGGTGTCGGCGGCGCTGTGTGTCGCCGACTGATCGGTGTATGCGAGCAGTCCGCGCAAGGTATCCAAGTGGATGGTCAGTGCGGGTAAGGTGTTGATCATGGTATCCACTAGGTAATTGCCGTTCCCTTCAGGGTCTAACTTCATGTCTGAAAAGCCGGCAACCTTTTCCATGATTTCACCGAGGTCGAGTTCAATTTCACCCAAGTATTGAAATGCCGCGATGGGGTCGCGATGCGCGACGGCGGTCTGCATGGATTGAACGCGTCCCAGTGCGAGCTCCAGGGCATCCGCAATACGAAAACCGCGCACATGGTCTTCAGCCAAGATACCGCGAACCAACAGTCTAAATTCTGTATGCAGTTCCTCCACTATAGGCGCTTGAGAGGCATCGCCCCCTAGATACATGACCGTCGCGCCGCGCAACCGACCTAACACCACCATCGCTTCATAAAGCGTATACACCTCATGTGCGCCGCCTTGTTCTCTTATCGTGGTTTTTTGCAAATTACGCAGCTGCGTGGCGGCCTGCCAGGTGGTGTTCAGTAAAAGGGCCAAAGCCAGGCACAAACAGGCCGCTAATATCCAAAGACCGCGATACCAAGCGCGTGGGCGGGTGGATACCAAGGGCGGCGGGGTGTCAGTCATGGTGAGATTATGTACTTTTATAGGATTTTTATGCAAACGCTATTGGTATGATTAAATTAATGTAATCGATGCTAGGCGTACCCATTTGCCGCATGAAAAAAGAGAGGTTTCTGTACATAGACAACGACTTACGGTGGATTAAAGAGAGGAAAGGGCGCATGTGCTGGGGTAACGAGGTATCCGCCGGTCAACCAGCAGCTTGTCGGCCTTCGGACTGATCCGCTGCGGATTTGGGCGTATTTTTCGATCCTTTTTTTAAATAGCGACCGCAATTCGCGGCAAACGATCGAATAATCTGCGTCGCGTGACTCACCCTCGCCGTCTGCCAGGCGGCGAGGACACCTCGAAGCATTTGAGATTGGCCTTGCGAGGTAGATTTTGTACGGCTACAGCTGTACATAGCGTAGATCATCGAATGCTTTGAAATTATGAGGTTAAACATATTATGCGTAGATACCACAAAGACTTAGATCTGGGTATTCGTCTGGGTTTGGCGGCGATCGGGATGCTGTGGGGTGTTACGCAAAGTTCTGGCGCCCTTGCCGCCGCCGCTGATCAGACGCCGCAGGCAGGATTGGTGCTGGGGGTGTTTCCTCATGTCGCGGCGGCTCAGATTGAAAATCTGTATGCCCCCATGGTTGCGGATCTGGGTTTATCGCTGGGGCGCCCCATACAGTTGAAGACAAAAACCAGTTTTGAGGGTTTTGTAAGTGAACTGGAAGGTGAGG
>JAOUGF010000530.1 GCA_029857925.1 Gammaproteobacteria bacterium | reverse complement strand
ACGTATGAGTCTTATAGCGGAACCACAAGGCGCATTTGTGTAGCCCTGTTTGGGGATGGCTTCGATGACCTTTCATCATTGCAATTCCGCACATTCTATTGAATATGCGCGGCACGACCGCGTTTATTGTACGAGGTTTGATAATCCTGTCAGTTCGTATTGGTCATTGCCGTCGGCATCAACGTCAATGGTGTAGTCGGCCGAATTGGCGTTGTTCAAGGTCAACCGCGCTTTGCTGTTGTTTGCACCAAATATTTCTATGCTGTTTAACTCGTGCGTATGGATATCGATGCGCCCCAGCGTGTTGATATACAGCGTGCCGTTTATCGCGGTGCCAATGAATACCGTCTGTGGTGATGCACCGTTATTAGTATGAATATTTACGAATAATAAATCTTTCCTAAACTTGTCCAGCATAACGCTTTTTTGGACATTGCTCGCGCGCTCGGTATCCGTAATCGTTAAATTGTATTCTGCAAATTTTGTCTTGGATTCCAATGTGTCAATGCTATATGTCCCTTGGAGCGCCGTGGTGGACGTGGCGGAATCTACGGTGACCCCGCCTAATGTAATAACGAGCTTAACGCGGGTGTTTACGAACTCTGTGTGGACATATGCGGTACCTGTGATGGTGGTATCCAGCGTTGAAATTTGCGTCGGATTGCTCAAATCATCACAGTAGTGGTCAAACTGGTATACTGCGGAGAAAGCGGTCTTCGATGGAGTTTGAGTCTCGTCTGGCGTGATGGTATACGTCAGTGTACCGCCTAGTGCATTCGCATTGTTGGGGCAGTTGGATTCGAATTTGCCTGTGAGAGGCAGATTGATTGGTAATCCGGATGCCTGCAACGCCTTTGCGTGTGCATCGGAAGAAATAGTTGCTGGAAGTTGCAACGACGCTAGCAATACGGTGATTACGTTAACAGGTGTGTTTTGTGAGGTCGCGGCGCCTGGAGTAGGTTTGGTAGTATTCAAACCCAGGGCGCTAGAATTGCCGAGTGCGCCGGGATTTAAAACGAATTGCGCGACGGTGATCGCGTTACGTTCGTCAATGGCGACGGGTGCGCGGAGGCCGACATAGCCCTGTCGCTGCGGTGTGCCGTTGGACGTCGCGTCGCCCAGACCGCAGGCGGTCAACGTCGTGGTCGACAACGTCAAGCAAAAAGCGAATTTATGAATTTTCATATGAGCCTCCTGGTGCTGCATAGACGCGTAAATATCGCGCCACCGAGGTACCAGACCCAATGGCGCAACGCGTCGTTACTGCAACAGCGTTGACGTTGGCAGTACCACGATATTGGTGTCACCGAGGATAAACAAGGTGCCGCCGTCGGGCGCAATGGCCATTTTATATCCATTGCCGGTTGATACGCCCGTACCCGGGTCGGCGACGATGGCGGTATCTACGCATTTATAACCTGTCACCGCCGAATAAATTGTCAGGTCACACGCCCGTACATAGGTGTTCTTAACGCCACCTGTAGGTGTAAAGCTATTGCAGCAAAAATAGGCTTTATCTCCGGAGGGTGACAACGCGACGCGTACGGGTGCGCTAGGTGCTGCTATCGACGGTTGCAAGAGTGAGCCAATATTTGTGTTTGGAAGTGCGACCGGGGCTAATGATTTGGACGGGTTAAACGTGATCACACTGAAGCTGGTGTTGCCAGTGGTCGAAAATACTACGCGGGTCGCGTGCTTATCGACTGCGGATGTAAACCCGACAAGGCTTGTCATCCCTGAGGGTGTATCCATCGCACCGTTCAACGATTGGTAGCGTACATAATTGTTCAAATTATTTTGTTTCGCAGAATAAAAGATTGTCGAACCGTCACCGCTGGAAACGGGGTCGCTCTGTCCAATATAATATTGGTTGCCGTTATTGAGGCTGGTCAATGTGCCATCGCTCAACGCGTAACGTTGCGTATATATATTTGAATAGCCGTTGGTGCTGGATGACGTGAGTAAGGCGGTACCGTCGTTGCTCATCGCCAACCCGTTAAAACTGAAAGTGCTGGTGATATGTCTCTGGTTCGCTAAACTGTTGGCATCCAACTGGAATACATCTCCGAAGGTCGTGATCGCGACGATAGATTTTCCATCGGTGGATAACGCAATATTTTTCAGGTTCGCAATGGGTTCATAGCCGGGAGTATGAACGGTGGTATCCAACGTCAGCGACGAGTCTGCACCTAGGTTATATTGGGAGATATCCCCGGCATCTGAGGGCTTTGTCGGCGTATTGGGATACAATAGGCCTACCAACACGCGACTACGCTCGGCGTCATAGATAATATCCAGCGGTTTACGCGTCGCACCAGTCGGCAATGCAGGCAACGCGACGAATTTTCCACTGGTCGGCGGCGTAGGTGCGGCGGCGACAGACAATGATGCGCCATGTACCGTCAATCCCAGCGTATTGCCGGTAGAAAATACGGGTAGAACGGTGTATGTCCCGGTGGT
>JAOUGF010000529.1 GCA_029857925.1 Gammaproteobacteria bacterium | reverse complement strand
CCGTATATCGCGGTGCCTTGGGTCTTTTTAATGACATCCGGACGGGGAAGAGATTTCCCGATCAGCCGATAGCGTGTAGGGTCTTTTAGTTTCACCTCTGGCACCGGCAAGTGTGCCGCATCGGCCACTAATTCACCGTAGGACAAATGACGCCCACTGGCCGTATGCACGACCCTGCCCGGTTGCGTGACACAATCACCGACGGCCACACCCCAGCGTCGCGCCGCAGCCGCAATCAATAGTGCGCGCGCCGTTGCGCCCATGCGGCGCAAATTGTCCCAAGAGCTCACCATGCTGGTGCTGCCGCCTGTGGACTGTATGCGAAATTTTAGATTTTTGTAAATCGGTGCGGCGGGTGCAAATTCGGTGCGTATCTGCGACCACTCTGCGTCTAATTCTTCGGCGACTAACATCGCCAAGCCGACGACCACGCCCTGTCCCATCTCCGACTTATCGATGCTGACGGTGATCTCGCCGTTGGCGTCTATGCGTATCCATGGGTTGATTTCACTGCCTTGCGCTGGCGGCGCAGACGGTACGGCATGCACAGACGTAGAGATGCCCACCCACATCGCCCCGCCTGCTGCGACGCCGATCTTGATGAATGTCCGCCGCGATATTTCTGTCACACACCCTTCCCCTGGCGGGCCACACGCTGTATTGCGCGGCGTATGCGCTGGTAGGTACCGCAACGACACAAATTCCCCTCCATCGCCGCCGTAATCGCATTGTCATCGGGATGCGGGTTTTGCGTTAACAGTGCGCTCGCCGACATGACTTGACCCGGCTGGCAGTACCCGCACTGCGGTACTTGTTCCGCGACCCATGCCGCAAATACCGCCTCGGCAACCGCACCTTGCAACCCTTCTATCGTCGTCACGGACTGTTTGCCGACACTGGCGATGGGCATTTGGCAGGCGCGCATGGCCTTGCCGTCCACGTGCACGGTACACGCGCCACATTGACCAATGCCACACCCGTATTTGGTGCCGGTAAGTTGCAAATGATCGCGCAACACCCACAACAACGGGGTGTCCGGTGCGACGTCGAGCTCGTGCTCTTTACCATTGACTCGCAACTTGAACATATCATCCCCTGCGCTGAATTCCATTTCTATAGTTTTAACACAATTCATCTCTAAGGTCAGACAAAAAAAATGCGCCACCCCGAAGGGAGGCGCATTTTTATTCAGAAACTCTTTATAGTTATTTAGGTGGTGACTGAGCAGGGACACCCCCGGCTATACGCGCCACGTCTTTGCGCGCAGCATTCAGCGCTGGGTCTGCCGCTGCGGTGCGTAGACTTAACATCGCGGCGGTGATTTCCCCGGTCTCGCCGTCAAATGCGCCAGTGGCCTTGACGTTGGGTTCCTCGGCCTCAGACAATGCCGCGAAAAAATCCGCCGCAGGCACATCTGCGCCATCGAGTACATAAATGGTTTCATCCGCAACCACAATGACTACACCTAAAATGTCGAATTGTTGCGCGTCCGCATCAATATTGGCCGCGGGACCACGTAGCTTGACCGGCGCGTCTACCAAGGCGCCATCTTCCAGTTCGATGCTATGCGCGACCAAGGTGCCATCTTCATGGAAATCCGCTTCGACTTCCAACGTCGGCGTTTCACCGGCCTCTAATGCCGCTGCAATATCCTCTATCGTCGTGTCTTCAAACAAGGTGACATCTGTCACCGCGACGCTGACCACGCCTAAGAACGTCAGCGTGTTGGTCTCTGCATCATAGGATTCTACCGGGGCCTCCAATTTAACGGGCACATGACCGTTCAAGATGCTGACGTCTTCCGCGACAAACGCGCCATTGGCACCCACGCGACCCGCAACAATGACAAGGGCGTTCACCGCAATCGGCGAACGGCGACCCGCTGCCGTCGCAACCACGCGGTTAATCGGTGCCGAACCAACGAATATGGTGACCCCATTCACGACGATAGAGGTGCCACCCGCGCTGACCGAGGTCACGCGCCCCTGCAATAGCACTAGGTTAGTGCCCAGAAGATCTACGGTTGTCGCCGCTCCGCCCGCGGCGCTGGTGACCTGAGGTGCGGCCACAAAGCGCACGCTCGCGGCGACGACCGCGCCAAAATCATTGACGCCTGCGGTGCTTTCGACGGTGACGATCTGACCGTCACTGATTGCGGGTGTACCGTCCTCCGCAACGGGGAAATCTAATAACTCCGCACTGGCGTAATCGACCGTTGCGGCGTTGATATTAAACGCCATGGCGGTCGTCTCCAACCCGCTAACCGGACCGGTGACGCTGATGGTCATCTCGTCTACTACGAACGTATCTGCGACATAATTGATCGCGCCCGCCTGCAACGAACCGTCCTCATTGAAGAGGCCCACTACATCCAATACGTTGCCTGCCGCGAGTTGATCAAGGCCGGTAAATGCCGCTGCGGTGCTGCCGCTGCCCACGCTACCTGTGTATGTCGTGGTAT
>JAOUGF010000528.1 GCA_029857925.1 Gammaproteobacteria bacterium | reverse complement strand
CCCAAACAACAACGCGTCGTCACCGCCTTGGCAAACCAACCCGACGGTTTCACGGGCAGCGAACTCAATACGCAGTTGGAAGGCGACTACGCCGCTGCGCTGCGTGGTCTGCGCGATAAGCAGGTCGTCACCGCGCGTGCGCCTAACACCACCACACCAGCGTCGGTGACCAGCGTCGCGCCGCCGCTGAATAGCGCACAACAAGACGCGGTCGCCACGCTGACTGCTGCGCGAGGATTTCAGGTCTTTTTGTTAGAAGGCGTGACCGGCAGCGGCAAGACCGAGGTCTACTTGGCAGCCATCGCAGAGGTGTTACAACGCGGCCTACAGGCGATGGTCTTGGTGCCCGAGATCAGCCTCACACCGCAGACCTTGGCGCGTTTTAATGATCGGCTCGGTGTGCCGCTGGCGGTATTGCACTCCGGGCTGTCCGACGGCGAACGCCTGCACGCGTGGCTGCGCGCGCGCAGCGGCGAGGCACGTGTGGTGGTGGGCACGCGTTCGGCGGTATTTACGCCTGCGCCGGATTTAGGGCTCATTGTCGTCGATGAAGAACACGATCATTCTTATAAACAACAAGAAGGACTGCGTTATTCGGCGCGCGATTTTGCGTTGCGCTACGCACAGCGCATGGGGGTGCCGGTGGTACTGGGCTCGGCCACCCCGGCCTTGGAAAGCCTCGCCAATGTGCAGCGACAACGTTACCAATGCCTGGAACTGCCCGAACGCGCGGGAGACGCCAAACCGCCGCAACTGACCTTGCTGGATGTGCGCCGCCAACCGATGACCGCCAATATTGCCGAACCCTTGGTGATGGCGATACGCCACCACCTCGCGGCGGGCGAACAAGTGCTGATTTTTTTAAACCGGCGCGGCTATTCCCCCGTGCTGTTGTGCCACGATTGCGGCTGGGTCGCGGACTGTCCGCGTTGCCACGCGCGCTATACGTTGCATCAAGGGCGTGGGCGCTTGGTGTGCCACCATTGCGACAGTCAGACCGGCGTGCCGACTCAATGCCCGCATTGCACCAGCCTGGATTTGCGCCCGCTGGGCTATGGCACACAACGTTTGGAAGATGAGCTGGCGGCACTGTTCCCTGAGGCCGCGTTGTTGCGCATCGACCGCGACACGATGCGCAACAAAGGCGCGTTGGCGACTGCAATCGACCAAGTCCGCAGTGGCCATGCGCAATTGCTGATCGGCACACAAATGCTCGCTAAGGGACATGATTTCCCAAACGTCACGTTGGTCGCGGTACTGGATGCCGATCAAGGCTTGTACAGCACGGATTTTCGCGCCACCGAACACCTGGCACAGCTGATTATCCAGGTCGCGGGGCGCGCCGGGCGGGGCACTAAACCTGGGCGCGTAGTCATACAGACGCACAATCCGGATCATCCGTTATTACAGATTTTGATCCATCACGGATATCCGGCCTACGCCAAGGCGGCATTGGAAGAACGCTACGCCGCGCGTCTACCGCCGTATACCCACATTGCGCTGGCACGCGCCGAGGCCACGGAGGCGCGTGCCGCGCACGATTTTTTGCGCGACACGCTGCTGCACGTGGGCCGCCCCCCCAGTGCTATGATCGAGGTGTTGGGCCCGGTACCCGCCCCGATGGAACGCCGCGCGGGGCGTCATCGCGCACAGATGTTGTTCAGCGCCGTCGAGCGTAAAGACCTGCACCCGTGGCTGGCCGCGTGGCGCGCCGCCGCTGCCGCATCGCCCGCCGCACGCAAGGTGCGCTGGTCGCTGGATGTAGACCCAGTGGATCTATTTTAAGATTTGCGATTGGGCATCGTAGCGAGCGCAATCACCGTAGTTATCGCTCGTGATTGAGTGCATACGCGTTAAAACCCGGAGAGTACCAACTTGCCGATCGTGGTGCCGGATTCCAAACGGCGGTGCACCTCAATCAGATTGCGCGCGTTGATCGTGCCCAGCACCTCGGTCAGCGTCGATCGCAACACACCCAACTCGCACAAATGCGCACATGTATTTAATAAATCGTGTTGCGTCTGCATGTCGGCGGTTTGGAAGATCGCCTTGGTGAACATCAGTTCCCACGCGAAGGTCACGCTCTTGCGTTGCAACGCGCTGAGGTTGACTGGCGCAGAATTTTTGGTCGATACGATCGCGCAGATCTTACCTTGCGGTTTTATCACCTCGACGATACCGGAAAAATGTTCCAGCAAGTCGTTAAAGCAAAGGATATATTCAACTTCCTTTACACCAACCGCTTCCAGGCCATTTTTCAGGCCTTGCTTATAATCTATACACAGGTCCGCGCCCATTTGCTTACACCATACGACGCTTTGCGCACGGGATGCGGTGGCGATCACCTGCCCGATACCCGCGACTTGCTTGGCCAACTGGATCGCGATGGAGCCCACGCCGCCTGCACCGCCGATAATGAGTAGCGATGCGCGTCCGTTGCGCGCGGTCTGTTCGGGCACGAC
>JAOUGF010000526.1 GCA_029857925.1 Gammaproteobacteria bacterium | reverse complement strand
TACGCCTGAACGCGGCGATCCCTTGGACACCTGCGGTAGAATCCGCCATCGCCCAACTCGGGCAGCTGGCCAAAGGCCTGCAAAAAGGTACGCACCACAGGTAATGTTCACAAAGCCGCCACGCGTTCTTGCTCCCCTGCAAAGCGACAACGCGCTATTAAATACATTCGACAGCAGCGCTTTTTGTCCGTCAAAATACCAGAACGTAACTACCTCTTGCGTTTTCGAAATTACGCACCAAAGGTTTAAGTTAGACCAACCATTGCTGAGTTGCGCTACAATATTTTCTGTAGTCAGTTTAGCGCACGTTTTATGCAATGCGAGTGTACGAGTTAACCTAAAAAACCTACGATTACGGCACTTGCACAACGAGTTGCATGCACTGTCAAAATAAAACCGCAATACGCATGCGGGGCGAGCCGTTAGCAATATTTTTCTAGGTTTTATTAACGAGGGTAAACATTGTGAAATTACCAAAATACGGCGTGGGATACCTGATGCAAGGGGTGTCGCCCCGCCATACACGCGCCTACCCTTGGCAGAACCGACTTCATTGGCCAATGTTTTTTGTCACCACGTTGACAATACCCGCCTTCTATTTGGAACTCGCTGCAACCACTACCGAATTACAAACCTTAGGATCTGCATTATATTTTTCGGTGTTCATTGCATTTGCAGCCTACCAATTGTTTATGATGCGCCTTTCCGGTACACCCGCAATATATTTAAGGCAAAACAGCATAGATTTGATGATGACCTTGGGGGCGGCGTTCAGCCTCACGGGCACCTACGGTACATGGACCACCCTTGAATGGTTAATGCGTAGCGGCTTTGTGATACTCGTCGTCGCGCGTTTATTCGGATCATTGCATAGCTGGTTTACACCCAAAGGCGTGGCTAGATTGGCCATATTCGGGGTTTTTAGCTTAGCGTTGGCAGGCGCGGGTTTTTATTGGCTAGAACCCAACGCCAAAAGCTACAGTGACGGGTTGTGGTTGGCGTTTGTCAGCGGTGCCACCGTCGGCTACGGGGACATCGTACCGTCGACGCCGGCGTCGCGATTTTTCGCCGTTTTTATCATTCTGATAGGCTACGGGCTTTTATCCCTAGTCACTGCCGGACTCGCCGCCGCGTTTGTTGATCAGAAGGAACACCCGCAAACCACGGCGTTGCGCCGCGAAATTAAAGACCTGCACCAAGAGGTCATGCTGCTTCGAAATGAACTGCGGCAATGGCAGCGCGGTGATAGTGTACAAAACGCAGTAAGTGGCGAAAAACCATCCATATAAAAAAAAGCAGCCCCACGAGGGGGCTGCAATATTCGCTTTTGAAGGAGATTATTTACGTTCCAAGCGCGTTACTATAAACGTCGCGGCATCGTATTTGATCTCAATCGTATTCCCCGCCACCAACTTGCTGGCATTAAAGTAACGGTCTGCGGCGGCACTGTCATCCTTCACGATGGTCATATTGTTGACTATCGTAGTAATCGCAGGTCCACCACCGGTCGGTGCAAACACCAGGTTATGCGACGCGGCATCGTAGCTGGTAAACGTTCCTGACTTTTCCATGATGCTGGCTTCGTCATGACCAAAATGTACCTTGGTCGCGACGAGGTCACCGTTGGCGTTGTATTTACCTTCCACCTCGGCCTTCAGACCGACTACGATGTCCGCCGTACTATTGGTCTTGCCGTCTTCATATTTGGTGTTAATGTCAACGGTAATGGACTGACCATTCAACGTAAACACGCTACCCGCTAATGCAGAAGTGATCTTGCCTTGTACTTCACCTTCTTCACTTTCTGCACCTTGCTCACCCTTTTTGCCATCGTCTTCGATGTCTATCTTGCTGGCAAGCAGGGTCGGTGTCGCCAACTGTAATCCCGTCAACGCACCTGCGACGGGGAACTTGACCTCCACATAGAGACCATCCGCCAAGCCGGTAAGCGCACTGCCGGTGGTAGATGTATCATAATTCACCAGCAACGCGCCCAACATGAAATGCTTGGCGACGCTATCCAACAGCGATACCACACCCTTCAGTTCAACCTCTGTACCGGCGGTTTTTAGCGCGATACGCGTCGCGTAAATCTTACCGTCCGCTGCAGAATAACCGCTGACTTCCACCCAATCTCCGATCACCAATCCCGCCGCCGTTGGCGCCGGCGTGCCCGAAATGTCGGAATCTAACAAGGTGTCTTTGGTGATGTATACCGTTTGCCCCATCACCTTCAACGCGCCTGTGGTCGAACCCGCCGCATCCGGTACGAATACGCCGGTGACTAAGCCTTCGGCCTCATCCGAAAATCCAATACTCGAAGCCACACCCGTGGTGCCATTGGCGTCCACACTGCCCACCAATTTAACGACCATACCGACTTTTAGATTGGACTCCGCACTGCTGGCGCCTTCCATCGCGACGCTGGCATTTGTCGTGTCATATTCCACCATTCACAAACACGC
>JAOUGF010000527.1 GCA_029857925.1 Gammaproteobacteria bacterium | reverse complement strand
GACAATGAACTAGGCTATCGTGCGATACGCATTACGGGCGATACCACCATCACGCAGGGGGATCTCACGGAATTGTTTACCCAGTTCCTAAACAAAGGCCATTGGGCGGATTACTTGGTCGGCGGCGCGCCGGTTAAGGTCGGCATAAATATCCCTATAGACAAAAATACCGATAAAGAACTCACGTTAAACGTCTCCAGCACACTCAACGGTATGGCGGTGCGCATGCCCCTGCCCGCAGCGAAACCCGCGACAGGTGAACGCGCATTGGACGTGGAAATGCAGCTCTCTGGCGCGGAACGTTTACTCCGCGTAAACTATGGCGATAGTCATGTATTGTTGCAATTTCGCTCGGTGGGACGCGCGTTGCATATCCAACGCGGCGCACTCTCCATGCAAAGCGAACCGAAATTACCGACTGAAAACGCCATACACTTTACCGGCCGCACCAATTATTTATCTTGGCCGGAATGGACTGCCGTATTGTTTCCGGCCGCGCCAAAAATCCCGTTAATCGGTGAAAGCGGCGGGCCGCATCTCACACTTTATTTTAACGCTCGCATTGACACGCTGGACGCCTACGGCAATCGTTTTCAAAACGTGTCGCTGCAGGCATCCGAGGCGGCGCAGGGATATAGTCTGCACATCAACAGCGATCAGGTGAGCGGTAATTTATTTATCCCGGAATATATCGCCAACACGCCCTTAGTGATCGACATGGATAAACTCTATTGGTCTACGACTGGCGAAGGCGGTGAGGCAACCGGACACCTGGACCCGCACGAATTGCCTGCAATGCGTATTTCCGCGAAGGCCTTTCGCGTCGATAATATCGCGCTGGGAAGCTTGGAGCTCAACGCCGAACGCGTGGAGCAGGGCTTACGCCTCAGTAAATTGTCTATCCAAAATCCAATTACACAAATCAATGCCACCGGCACCTGGCTGGGCCAATACAATCGACAAAATTCGCGTTTCAGCATTGACACCAAGACCAAAGACGTCGGAAAAATGCTCGAAGGTTTTCACTACACAGGAGGCATACGCGGCGGTACGGGCCAATTTGCAATTTCCGCAGGTTGGTTGGGCAGCCCTTTTGACTTCAGCCTCGAAAAACTCGACGGTTCGATAAAAATGTTAATTGATGATGGGCGTTTACTGGAAATTGATCCCGGCGCCGCGCGCATGTTCGGACTACTCAGTTTCCAAGCGCTGCCGCGACGTTTCACGCTGGATTTCAGCGACATGTTCGCCAAGGGTATGACGTTTGATCATATCGTAGGTGAATTCAGCCTTACTAACGGCGACGCCTACACCAATAATTTCATTATGGACAGCCCTTCTTCCATCATTAAAATGGCCGGTCGCGTCGGATTGACACGCCGCGATTACGATCAAGATATCACTTTTGTACCGCATGTCGGCGCCAGCGTGCCTATCATCGGCACAGCATTAACCGGCCCCACCATAGGCGCGGTATTACTGGTTCTACAACAGCTTTTGGAAAAACAGATTCAAGCCGTCAGTACGGTACATTACAAAATTACCGGGCCCTGGGACAACCCTGTGATCAACAAAATAAGCAAAGACCGCGCGCGCAGTAATTTCGCGCTGCCCGCCTCGCCACCCTCTACTTTTCCCGCCAGCCCCTGATTACGCAGAGACAGGCCAGATTTCCTTACAACTGCGGCGGTACTCTTTGCCGCCGTGCGCCAGCAAAATACTCGCCCAAGCCGCAGCAAAGATGGCAGAGAAATGGCATAATGCCTCTACGTAACTTGTGTGGAGGTTGTTAGGAAATGTACCAGGTCGCAGCCATACAAATGGCCTCAGGTCCCAATGTCGCCGCAAACCTTATTGAAGCGGAGCGATTAATCATGATCGCCGCCAAAGAGGGCGCGAAGTTGGTCGTACTGCCTGAAAATTTCGCCATCATGGGCATGTCCGAACAAGACAAGGTAAAGATTCGCGAACAACCTGGTCAAGGACCGATACAGGCCTTTCTTGCGGAACAAGCCGCGAAGCATAAAATTTGGCTGGTGGGCGGCACCATTCCATTGGTCGCCACCGATCCCAATAAGGTACGCGCCGCCTGCCTTTTGTTTAACGACAAGGGCAAGCAAGTCGCGCGTTACGACAAGATACATATGTTCGATGTGGAAATCGTGGATACGCGCGAACGCTACATCGAATCACAAACCATCGAGGCCGGCAGCGAAACCGTCGTGGTCGATACGCCCTTCGGAAAATTGGGTCTCGCGGTGTGTTACGACTTGCGATTCCCCGAACTTTTTCGCCGTTTGCTCGATCAAGGCGCGGAGATCATCGCGGTACCGTCGGCATTTACGGCGATCACCGGCAAGGCGCACTGGGAAACCATCGTGCGTGCACGCGCGATTGAAAATCTGTGTTATGTCATCGCCGCGGCGCAAGGCGGTTATCACGTCAACGGCCGCGAAACTTACGGT
>JAOUGF010000525.1 GCA_029857925.1 Gammaproteobacteria bacterium | reverse complement strand
AGCGGATACGTATGTTTACGTACCACGGGATGCGGATTTGACGAAATTACCGGCCGGTTTGCTCGCCGTGTTCGGCGAGCCAGAATTTGTTTTTGATCTGGAATTGTACCCCGGACGTACGTTGGCGCAGGAAGACGTCATCGTAGTCATGCGCAATATGCTGGAGCAAGGATACCACTTACAAATGCCGCAACGTGAGTACGTAGGGTTGCAGCGACCGTTTTAGTCTAGCTATTGGTTGCGTGCTCAATACCGCGCAGCGCAATCTCCACCATAAAGTCGATTTCCTTTGGTGTGATCACATACGGCGGCATAAAGTAAATGACGTCGCCCAACGGGCGCAGCAGTACACCGTGTTGTAGAGCGAACTGATACACCTGCAATCCTCGGCGTTGTTGTTTGGGGAAGGGGGTGCGCGGTACACGTGTCTGGACTAATTCTATTGCCGCAATCATTCCGATTTGACGCACTTCAGAAACATATGGATTCTCCTGCAACGGTGCTAGCGCACGCGCCAGGTGTGCGCTCAACACCTTGTTTTTTTCTAACGTGTCATCGCTGTCAAATATCGCTAAGCTGGCCAATGCTGCGCGACACGCCAAGGGATTGCCGGTGTAACTATGGGAATGTAAAAAAGCGCGCTGCGCTGCATAGTCCGCGTAAAAGGCGTCATATACGGTAGGTGTGGTCAGGACTGCGGATAACGTCAAATAACCACCCGTAAGCCCTTTTGAAAGGCATAGAAAATCCGGCGTGATTTGCGCTTGTTCACACGCAAAGAGCGTCCCTGTCCGACCGAACCCAACCGCGATCTCGTCGGCAATCAGGTGTACGCCGTAACGGTTACAGGCGTCACGCAGCAGCGTTAGGTACGCAGGGTCATACATGCGCATGCCGCCGGCGCATTGCACCAGCGGCTCTACGATCACCGCACAAATTTCCCTATGGTGTTCCGCCAGGGTTTGCGCCATTTGTTCAAACATCAGCGCACTGTGCTGTGCGCAACTGACGTCCGGCGCGCGCGCATAGCAATCCGGAGACGCCACTACCATCGCCGCCATCAGCAACGGCTTGTAGGTGGTTTTATACAGTTCTACGTCTCCTACCGCGAGCGCGCCCAACGTCTCTCCGTGGTAGCTGTTGCTGAGGGTGACAAATCGGGTTTTTTGCACTTGGCCTTGGTTGCGCCAGAAGTGAAAGCTCATTTTAAGTGCCACCTCCACCGCCGACGAACCGTTATCCGCGTAAAAGCAGCGGGTCAGGCCCGGGGGGGCGAGGCGGGTGAGTTGTTCGGCCAGTTCAATCGCCGGCGCATGGCTAAAGCCAGCCAATAACACATGCTCAAGTTCGTCCAGCTGCGCCTTTAGCGCATTGCTGATACGTGGATTGGCATGCCCAAACAGGTTCACCCACCACGAACTGATCGCGTCCAAGTAACGATTTCCTTCGAAATCTTCCAGCCAAATCCCCTGGCCACGCCGAATCGGGATGACTGGCAGTCCTTCATGGTCCTTCATTTGGGTACAGGGGTGCCACACTACGTTTAGGTCGCGTGCCATCCACGTGGCATTTTCGCCGATTTTCATGCCGTCCTCTCTGGTGAATACACCCATAAGGCGGTATTATAATCCCTTATGCCTGGCGATGGTGGGCAGACACTTAAGAGGCGTTTAACCTGTAAACTGTAGGGTAGAGGCGCTCGCAGTATGTGGGCAAGCATGTTAACGAACAAGGTGTTATTTGCTAAAAATGGCGAATTTGGGGCGTATGATGATAGGTAAGCATGGGAAGTGGTGGCGAGTCGCCGCCGTAAGCGGCGTGACGTTGGCGCTGCTGACGGTTGCTGTAGGGTGTGCGAAGCGACCCTCCTCTGGTTCGTCACAGGCAAAAACAGAAACGGGATTTTATATCTATAACGCCGAAGCGCCTGAAGGCAACGGTAACACGTTGGATTTTCGTGTTGAGTTGGTCGGCACCTATTCGCACGCGGTATCCGTGTACGCCGTGGCAGATGGAAGGTGTAATGACCCTGCCGTCACGACGATTACCTGTGCAGACTTTGTCGGGTTTGACGCCGCACATCCAAGTGCCGGAATCTTTGAAAAAGTGCCCTTCCAGAGCCCGCAAGGTACGTTGACGTTTCAACCGGGTGAGAAAGAAAAAACGTTGCATATCAAACTCGCACACAATGGCTATTATGAGAAAGACAAAATCTTAATCGTGGATTTACGTTCTACGGGGGAGATTGATACCCCGAATCCGGTGACGGGTTGGGGACGCGCCTATGGCGTTATCCATAATATCGATGCCGCACCGCACGTGAGTATTGCATGGGTGCCGGATGGTCTCTGCAACGCGAGCACTTGCAGCGTGGAAGAAGCTTCACAGTGGACAAAACAAATTAACGTCACCATGAATGGATACTCGCAATTGCCTGTCGATGTGCCCCTCAGTACAGGAGGCAGC
>JAOUGF010000524.1 GCA_029857925.1 Gammaproteobacteria bacterium | reverse complement strand
GAATTTAGGGAGGACCTTTACTACAGATTGAGCGAAATAACCATTAATATCCCGGCTTTGCGCGAGAGGCCGGGTGACGCCGTGATTTTGGCTAAGGCGTTTCTGGCGCGGATGGTAGGTCCGCTTGGGCGCACGAATATCAAAGGATACACGCCCGAGGCCTTGGCCGCCATCGACACCTATGCGTGGCCAGGCAACGTGCGGGAATTGGAAAATCGAATCAAACGCGCATTAATTATGGCGGAAAGCACGCGCGTTTCCGTTGAAGAATTGGAATTGACATCTCTGAGTCAAAGTAATCTGCCTTTTAATTTGCGCCAGGTTCGGGAAATTGCAGAGGCTCAGGCGATACAACGTGCTTTAGAGCACACCAACCATAATATCGCGAAAGCCTCCGATCTGTTGGGGGTCAGCCGTCCGACGCTTTATGATCTTTTGAGTAAATATGATTTGAAATCCAAGTGAGATTGTTAAATGTATAGTCCTGTAATAAACAGTATTAGAATAGCCTGCATATTGTCTGCACTATGGCTGACTGCGTGCGGGCATAAAAAAAGCGAATCGGAATATCTAGCAATTGCGCAACAAAAATCGCTTGAAGGAAAGGTGCCGGAGGCGATCATTGCTTTAAAAAATGCGTTGCTTTTAAAGCCGGATAATGCTCAATCGCGTGTGATGCTGGCGGAGGCGTACATCAAGGTAGGGGACGGTGAATCGGCAATAAAAGAACTAGAACGCGCGCGTGCATTAGGTGTGCCGCAGGAACAGCTTGTATTGTCACTTTCAGAAGCCCAATTACTACTAGGAAAATTCCCCCAGGTGGTGGATGCCCTGAAGTCCGCATCGGAGACGTTAAGTGTGCGTCGGCAGGTGTTACTCGGCACGGCATATTTAGGAATGGCAAAACTAGTAGCCGCCGATCAGCTATTTAATGCGGCGTTGGCGCAAGATTCCAAGTCTGTCGAAGCATGGTTGGGGCGCGCGCGCGTCGCGCTCGCGAATAACGACCTTGAAAAAGTGAAGCATCATGTTGATGCCGCGCTGAATATCGATGCCAACTCGTTGGACGGCGGATTTATGCGTGCGGAATTGGCTTTTATGGCGAAAAACTACAGTACGGCGGAAACGATATATCTGCGTTTACTGCAGCTTTCAGGACTTAATCAGCCAAAAAAGTTCACTATTTACCTGGCCCTAGTGCGTACGACGTTGGCCCAAAAAAAACTGGAAGAGGCGGATAAATATCTTGCGTCGGTTTTGGAAATTGCACCGCGTCATCCAGCGCCAAATTTTTTGCGCGCGACGGTAGCGATGCAGCGTCAGCAATATGATAGCGCCAAACAGTATTTGGAACTGGTGCTAACGACAACGCCGGATCATCGGCCGGCCCAATTATTGTTGGGTGAAATCCATTATCAACAAAATAATTTTGCCCAAGCGGAAGAATATCTCAGCGCGGTAGTAAGCGCTGAGCCAAAAAATCGAGAGGCGCGAGAGTATCTGGCGGCAGTACGTTTCAAGCAGCACAAATCAAAAGCGGGAATGGCGGCGTTAGATCCATTGTTGAGTTCCGCACAATCGGATCCTCGCCTATTGTCGCTCTTGGGTACCGCTGTATTGTTGGGGCAGGACATTGAAAAGAACATTAAATATTTGCGTGTTTCAAGTCAAAGTCGAGACCAAGATGAAAGTTTGAAAGCACGCCTTATGCTTGTACAAGTATACATGGCGCGGAAGCAATATCGAGAGGCAATACAAATATTGCAAACTCTACCAGACAGTGACGAGACTCGAACTATATCCAGGTTGTATATGGTTGTTAACTATATTAACGGCCATGAGTTGAACAAGGCTAAACCCATCGTCAACTCCTTAATGGCGCAGGCACCTGATGATCCGATGGGGCAATATTTATCCGGCGTGTTGGGGATGGCTGCGGGGGATGTTGACAGTGCCGGGCAAGTGTTTAAATCGATACTCGCTAGGCATAGTGACTATTTCCCTGCGCGGTTTGCACTTGCGGAATTGGCGGCGAACGAAGGTCAAATCGCAGATGCGAAGACCCAATTGAATATGATTATAAAAAAAGACGGAAGAAATTTGGTTGCGTTGCTTGCCATGGCCCGTATGGACATGTACACAAATGATCCCGCTGCGGCGCTGGTTTGGTTGGATCATGCGCGTGCAATAGACTCAGCAAATGTAGATGTAAACGCAGGGCTGACGATGGCCTATTTAAGGCAAAAAAAAGAGGAAAAAATCGACGAACTTTTAACACAGTTGGCGCGTGATATCGGTCGCCATAGTGACGCATTGGTCGCAGTCTCCGAGAGTTTAGCGCAAATGGGTAGGTCGGACCTCGCGGCAAAGGCAATCGAACGTTTGGTGAGCATGGGTGAGGTACCTCCACAGCTTTTTACGCAGTTGGCCCGCGTCTACCTGGCGCGCGGTGAGTTGGATGCGGCCTTG
>JAOUGF010000523.1 GCA_029857925.1 Gammaproteobacteria bacterium | reverse complement strand
GTGCGCATCGCTTGCAACACGTCCATCATCGGCACGAAGGTGTCGGCGACATTTTGATATAACGCATACTGGGGTGCGACACGGCCGTTGGCGGCCAACTGCGAAAACGCACTGCGTCCGAGATCGACGTAATAGCTGATTTTTACACGCCGCCGCTCGGCGCGATGCGGGAACAGGCCGGAATATAGCAGGCATTTATCGCCGACTTCCTGCAGTTGATCCAGGCGCTGACGACCGGACGACAGCACGCCGTTGAGATATTCCAACGCCAACACGCTGGCCGCGACCTCGGTGCGACGCGCAAAGCGCATCAGTAAAAACACCAAATAACTCTGCATTTCTTCACCCAAGCTGCACCGACATGCGGCCTCCGCCTCGGTGACGAGGGCCTGCCATTGCGCAGTGCTGGTGCCGACCATCAATTCGGGCATCGCCCGTCCTCGCTGTGGCCATCCTTTTAGGTAAATCGTCGTCTAGCGGTATAGGCTTTAGCGCCGCTTATATAAATAATGACAAAACCTGCGCGATTTGGTTCTGCGGAGTGTTAACTTATTGGCGAATTTCAGATTTTTAATAACTAAGAGATATATATGGGTATGCGTTACGTGACTTGTCGCAATATAAATAGGGTGTAACAGACACCTATCCAAGACGTAGTGAGGTCGAATATAAACTTGCTGACGTTCTACGCCATCCGTTCGCTGTCGTAAACTGCCTGGATATCCCTATTCTAAAATAGGGTCCCATTTGCTGTGCCGGGTGCAGACATGGTCACGCATCTGCAGTTGGATTTGGGGTGGCGTCGCCACGAACAAACGCTAAGATGATTTCTATCACCTTACTCGAGCGTATGATGCGGTAATGGCCCAGACCGTCGGTTGCAACAAGCGTTGCCTGCGGCCACACGCGTGCGATCGCCTGTGCTTGGCTGAACGGGATCGCATCGTCTTCCCGGTCATGCACCAGCAAGCCGGGCGCGGATACTTTACTGACAACGCGCTCAAGCGCTAAACGTTGCCAAATGTCTTGGCCCAGGCTTTTTTCGATGTTGCGTTCCACCTTTTGCTCTACGCGCGCGCTTACACCCAGTGTGTGACAATAATTTGCAAGTAGCCAACGCACGTTCTGAGGCATGCTGATCGCGATTATCTTGGTCGCCGCCAACTGCTCACTCAATGCCAATGCACTCGCCGCAGCGCCAAACGAGTGGCCAATCACCGCGACGAAGGGCCCCCACGCCTGCTGTGCGGCGTGCAGGGCCTGCGCACCAATCAGCAAATTGCAATGATTGCCGCTGGAATCGCCGTGACCGGGGAGATCCACCGCAACGACACCGAATCCGGCGGCCAATAAAGGCTCGGCAAACGCACCCATTTGCGAGCCGCGGCCGTTCCAGCCGTGCACCAATAACACACGCGGTTGTTGCGCGTGGCCCCATATCCATGCGTTTAAATGGCCATTTTCCAGCGTTAATCGTGCAGGTGTGGCATTGGCGATCCACGCCAGTTCGCGCGCAGGGGTGGCATGGCGAAAGGTTTTAAACCAAAGATAGAAGATTATGTTGGCGGAAATCTGCGGAAAAACTATCGACGCGATGCGCAACGCCGATTTTAGCAAACGCTGCTTATAGCCGCTCTTCAGCGTTAGGCGTTTAGATTTTTCAGGCGGTGGTTGTGTCATAACGTTTCCTGTGCAGCATTATCGATGCGAAGATCGGTAAATAATTGGTTAACCACTTGCTCATACAGCTCAACATCGTGCGACGCCGCCATCAACGACGCCCCTTGCAGCATTGCCCACGACGCCAACGCCTTCGTTTTCGCGTCACCGTGAAATTGCATGACGCCCAACGCGCGCCCTTGTTCTAAAATTTCGGCGAGCCACGCGCGCATCGCCTGACCCAACGCATGGGTTGCCTGCAACATCGGGGCGGGCAAAAACCGTATATCGGCCTCGAGCATGCCTAATGGGCAGGTCATGCCGGGCGTGCTGAGATAATTCAGCGGGATCGCCGTCAAGCGCTGTAGACGCAGCACCGGGTCGTTTGCGTATTTTTGGTTCAAGTGGTCGCGATAGCCCGAAAACTGCGTCAACAGGCGTTCGACATAGGCCGTGCCCAGGTCCGCCTTGTTCGGAAAGTGATAGTGAATCGCAGCATTGCGCAGGCCCAGGCGTTCCGCGATGTGCTTGTAACTAAAGCCCTGATAGCCGTATGCGTGGATCAGCCGCTGGGCCTCATTCAGGATGCGCGTCTTGGTGTCGGGGTTGCTCATGATGCAAGCTTACTTACTAGTAGGTAAGTTGTCAATGCCTTGAAAGATAACGCCTATTGTCTAGTCATAGGTCGAATCGAATGTGCGACGTTTGGCGGGGATGGATACATCGACAGTTCAGATTGTGTGCGGTAAAGTGAACTCACCGCGTTAGTTTTTACACCCTCACTAAAATTTTCACGTGCTTTTGGATAAGGAAATCAGCATAT
>JAOUGF010000522.1 GCA_029857925.1 Gammaproteobacteria bacterium | reverse complement strand
AGCATTTGTACTGCAAGTGGTGTTGTTGTTTCTGGTGTCTGGAATTGTAACATCCTCAGTTATCTATTTCTCTCGCGATTTCATTGCAGTGCATATGAATAATCCCGCACTAGCCAGCTATTTGCAATATTATTGTGTATACATATTATTTTTTATTGCCACGGAATACTTTATCCATTTATTAATTTCTAAGGACCTCTATAGTCTGGGGGTAAAGATAGAAAGCGCTGAGGTCATATTTCGAGTTACACTTTTAATATTGCCATTGGTGTTCGGTTTTGGATTGACTGGTTTGGCGATATCATTGGCAATTTATGCGGTATGCCGGTTTTGTTTCTATTCTGTGATTTTGCGGCGGGACATTTTTCCGATAATGCCGGGCGTAACTAAGTTGTTTACCATTAGCGAGCAGTTGGCTTATAGCTTGCCATTGGCATTGTCGTTTTTGTTGGGGCTTATAGGCAGGACCATAGATAAATTTTTGATCTCTGTGAATTTCACCCCCGCTCAAATGGCTGTGTATTCGGTGGGTGCTGTGGAGCTTCCTTTGGATTCGATATTTCAAGCTTCCGTCGCCAATGTGTTGCGCGCGAGTTTTCCAGAATTGGTGAAGAAAGGTGATCTTACGGAGATGATACGCATATGGCGTGCGGCCGTGCGCAAATTAGCGCTGATAATTCTACCGGTATTTGTATTCTTGTTGGGGTATTCGACGGTTTTCATCACTTTTTTGTTTACTGACGCATATATAGACAGTGTGGATATTTTTAGAATTTATTTATTTTTGGTGCCGCTGCATATCTTGTTATTGAGCATACTACCCCAAGCATTTGGCAAGACTAAATTGACAATGAAGATCGTGATGATCTGCGCGACGTTTAATATCTTTTGCAGCTTCGTGCTCGTGAAAACCATAGGATATTACGGGCCCGCCATTGCAACGGTAGCGACCAGCTACCTGACGGCGGGGTTATATCTGTATTTCGGTTTGAAATTACTAAAATGCAATGTGCGTACCCTGGTGCCGTTACGCTCTATCCTTCGAGTGGTGACTAGTGCCAGCTTGGGTGTTATTGTGGGGCTGTTGTTTATATCAGGAATTGAATCGAAATTTCTAAAATTGCTATTGGGCGGGATAATTTTTCTATCGGTTTATTGTAGTGCCTTATTGGTTACGTCTGAGATATCGAGAAGCGAGGTGAAATCGTTTTGGCATCAGGTGAAAAAGAAGCTTCCTGAGGTGGTGAAGGCATGAGCAAGTCAGCGATAGTAATTGGTCATGTCGTGTTGTCGTTGAAGCCAGGGGGGCTTGAAAACGGTGTTGTTAATGTTATTAACCGTTTGGATAAATCCTGTTTCCGTTCGGTGGTGTTTTGCCTGCAAACACCTGGTGAGTTTGCGCAGCGCATCGAAGACCCTGATGTAAAAATCAGCGCATTTGGCTTGACGGGTGGTAACGATATTTCATTAGTTTGGCGTCTGGCGAATGCGTTAAAACGAGCCAAGGTAAATGTCGTGCACACGCGCAATCCAGAAGCGTTTTTCTACGGTGCGCTGGCAGCGCGCCTCGCGTGCATAAGCGGTTTGATACACAGCGAACATGGTCGAAACTTTCCCGACAAGTGGCATCGCATGTGGTTACAACGCGTACTGTCAAAACGAGCGAACGCCATCTTTGCGATGTCAGAAGACCTGAAGTCGAAATTGGTCGCCAATGTAAGAATTCCTGAAAACCATATATCGGTAGTTTATAACGGCGTAGATGAAGAATTTTTCGCGATAGGCGCATCGACATCCGTGAAAAGTGCAATGGGTTTGTCGGTAGACCATTTGGTGGTGGGCAGTGTCGGTCGGTTGGTAGATGTTAAAAATCAGGCAATGTTGATTGAGAGTGTAGCGCGCCTGCAACGTCAAGGGCATAAGCTTTCATTGATTTTGGTAGGCGATGGACCGCTAAGAAATATTCTCGAGGCGCAAGCGCGTTTAACTTTAGATCAAGGGAGTTACAAATTTTGTGGCTTCCAGAACGATGTGCGACTATATCTTCAAGCTATGGACATATTTGCCCTCACTTCACGCAATGAAGGCATTTCTAACACCTTGTTAGAGGCAATGGCCGCTCGACGCGCGGTGATCGCGACCCGCGTGGGTGGTAACGTAGAAATCATAAAAGACCGGGTGAACGGATTGTTAGTTGAAAACGAGGACGTCACCGGGTTTAGTGCTGCATTATTGGCATATGTTGAAAATGATGAATTGCGCGACCGACTGGCCGATGCTGGACAGAGTCACGTGCGCAAAAAACATAGTATGGCGGCCATGATTTCTCAGTATGAAAGTCTCTATCGTCAGGCGGTGAATGAGATTCGCGATGGTGAATAGAATATTAAAAAAAATCGGATATAGCGTACTCGGTCCCAGCGTAATCCGTTTACACAAGAATTATCGGCCGATAATTTTGATGTACCACGGTGTTACAATGGA
>JAOUGF010000521.1 GCA_029857925.1 Gammaproteobacteria bacterium | reverse complement strand
TCGATCACGGTAAAGACCGGAAAACCGATGCCTGGCCCCGTATGCACATCCACATAGGCCTGTTCTACGGTGACCATGGTTGGCGCGGCTTCCACAACAGACACGCTTAGGAAAACGATCAGACTGAAATATTTCAGCATTTTCGATATCGTGATCATCGTGCCCTCGCCGAAGAGGCCCAACCAAGCAACCGGTTATAGTCCTGCCGATCAAAAGCGATGGATAAATCAAAAACGGGTAACACACTGTTTAACGTACGCGGCGGATGATCCACAACAGTCAGTGGACGCGTCACGAGTTTGCTATTTGACGGATCCGTATAGTTTACCATTTGCGAGGCCGCGAAATAATCGTCCTCTAAATAACCCGTAAGGATAAACTGGCTCTCGCGAAACGCGTAATTGGGTTGCGTACCGCGGATTAACAACATGTGACATACCGCGCATCGGTTCTTAAGCACATCATACGCCCCACTTAAATAAAACTCGCTTAACATCAGCGGGTTTTGCGCCTTCACGGGTTTTCCGTCCGCACCGATAATCGCGTTATAATATTGCGCGCCGATGTCTATCCATTCTGAAATAATAAGTCTTTCCGCCGGTGAACTTTCAAGCATGGCCTTGTGATTGACGGTGGGCGTGGTCGGCATGGAACGTCCCGCATGTAGCTTTTCGCCTGTCAGCAATTGCACAAGGTAGCTCCCGCGGGCGTGTCCCGCCATCACGAGCGATTCCGCGCGTTTCAAATTTACGTGCCCGTCTGCCAACGTATATTGCGGGAAATGAGTTACGGGATCGAATTCAATCTTCCCATTTAACAAGCTCTCGTACGAAGCGGCGCGCGCTGAACCTGCGACGGGTTGTTTGCGTAGATCGAGTCCAGATGGATTGCTAACGCTGTTGCTTATGCCGTTATGGCAATCTGCGCAGGATTTGTTGTCACCTGTATACCCCGTTGCGGTATACAGCACCGGGCGCACTTCATCCCAAATCGGTTGCACATTCAATTGGTAGTCTACGACACCGTTTACTGGCGCAACCAGACTCGACGGCAATTCCCCGTAATGCCAGTGTATTGGCGGGTCTACGGTTGGGCCTATCGTCCATACATCCACAAAATGCAGGTCCGGCATCAGCATTACCGTCATGGAATCTAGGCGAGTGCGCATTTCCGCCATGGTTTCGAATGACAAGGCGCGCGCAGGGCGCTGGGTCGCGGCATCCAAGATTGTTACGTTATTGTCATTTCGCAATTGTGTGTTGGCGAAGACCCCGTCGGGTGTCCCGGTATTAACCGGCCCCCTGCGTTTGTAGGAGTGACACCCATTGCATACCAACTCCTCGCCCGCGCGTACTTGAAACCAGTCATCGTGATCAACAAACGCGCGACCCGCCGCGTCCACGACGGTCACGGCAATCGGTGTATCCACCGGTACGCGCACGCGCACCGAACCATCTGGTTCGACCGGCACGTAGCCCAAGATTCTTTTCGCCCCCATCGGCGTTAGACCGATGACATTGGGCGGCAGTTCCGCAGGCATAGGCACCGCACCTACCACTCTTAGAAAACGTGCGGCGCGCTGTGCGGCCTTAGTCTTCTGAGGATCGCGCAAGGTTGCTAGATCCGGCACCGAGCCACGCGTATCGCCTGGCAGTTCCAAATAAGGGATGCTCATAGACACGCGCTCGGCCTCGGTCAGCGTAGCGTTATTTCCGAGATACCCCCGCTTATCGACGTCATAGACACTCTTGATGTTCAGAATGCCATAGCTGCTTTTATCATCCCTTTCCTTGGGAATAGCGATGGGCAACAACCTTGGCAACACGGGTGGCGACGTAGTCGGCATAACCGCCACGGGATCGGAGATGACCCGACCTGGCTCTGGTGGCACCAAGGGTGAAAAATTTTTGTGCAATAAATCATAAACATATAAACCAAAACCGGGCTCACTGTCGGCTGTCTGCAATGCGCTAGCGTAACTGACCAATATCCGCGCGCCTCCCCCAGGGATGGGATAGGGGGCGGCAAAACGACCGACGTCAAACGTGGGGTCGTCGATAGGCACTTGCTGGACGCCCGCTTGGGACTGGGCGTCGCCCTGCGCACCAGGCGCGGCGTCGTCTATATCACCGAATTGGCGCGCATTTATCAACATCAACGCACCGCCCCCTGCACTTCCCGCTAAGGGCATAACATTGGCGATCAAGCGTCCGTCAGCCATTTCACGCGGTTGAAAAAACACGTTGCCTGGGCTATGCGCGCCATAATAAGAGGTCAGCCCATGTCCGTCGGGGTAAATTTTGTACAAGCTGAATTTGGATCGCCGCGCGGATTTGTCCCAACGGCTGAATAATATCTGTCCATCGCTGGTCACCACAGGGTGCCGATCATGGCTTAGGCCATAGGAAATCTGCTCGATCGCGCTACCATCTGCGGCCATAACATGTAGATTAAACGTAAACTCCTTACGTTCACCGTCTACATAGC
>JAOUGF010000520.1 GCA_029857925.1 Gammaproteobacteria bacterium | reverse complement strand
CATCGTGACGCACAATATGCAGCAAGCGGCGCGCGTTTCAGATTACACCGCGTTTATGTTTATGGGCGATTTGATTGAATTTGGCGATACCAACACCATTTTCACCAATCCGCGCACCAAGCAAACGGAAGATTACATCACCGGGCGATACGGCTAACACGTTAGGATTATTATGGACACCAGCAGCATCAGTCATCATATTTCGCGACAATATAACCAAGAACTCGAAGACGTGCGCAATCGCGTTTTGGCGATGGGCGGTCTGGTTGAGCAACAAATTAAAGACGCGGTTCAAGCGCTGATCAGCAGCGACCTTGAATTGGCCGAACAGGTCATTACACGCGACATCCAGGTCAATGCACTGGAGGTCGGGATAGACGAAGAGTGCACACAAATCCTCGCGCGCCGTCAACCGGCCGGCAGCGACCTGCGCTTGCTTGTCGCCGTCATCAAAACCATCACCGACCTGGAACGCATCGGCGACGAGGCCGAAAAGGTTGCGCGTATGGCCATCCATCTGACACAACTCGAGCGCCCACGCAATCAATACATTGAAATTCAATCCTTGGGCGGGCGGGTACGCCAGATTGCGCGCGAGGCGCTCGATACGTTTGCGCGTATGGATACCGAAGCGGCCGCACGCGTGGCGCAAACCGACCAGCAAATCGATTTGGAATATGAAGGCATATTGCGGCAAATGATGACCCATATGATGGAGGATCCGCGCACGATACAGCGCAATATGGACATCATCTGGGCGGCACGCGCGTTGGAACGCATCGGCGATCATTCGCGCAATATCTGTGAATATGTCATTTACTTGGTGAAAGGCAAGGATGTACGACATACATCGTTGGCACAAATCGGCGAGGTCGCCAAACGCAGTTAATTCTAATATTTAAGCGGCGATTTTCATTCATCCGCCGTTCATATATACGCAAAAGGCCGCGAAAAATCACCGTTTTCGCGGCCTTTTTTTATTTTTGGCTAAAGCTTTGCACTGTCCTGCCGTTAGCTAGATAGCCGGAGCGTAGTACCGTCAGTGGATGTTCGAAGTGACAGTTTATTTAACTGGATAGCGAAGATCGGACTGATTGGTGATTACGGCGACTGAGGAATATGTCCGGTTGTTTGAGCAATTTTCCCTTTTGTTTTTTCATTCATTTGGAGGTTTTTATGGGTGGCGGTGGCGGTATGGGCGGTATGGGCGGTATGGGTGGCATGGGCGGTATGGGTGGCGGCATGGGCGGTATGGGTGCCGGCGCGTAATCCACAGCCTATATGCAACTAGGCTAGCCTAGTCGCCTTATGACTGTGAAAACCCGCCTACATGGCGGGTTTTCTTATGCGCGTCAACCCCAGCCCTCGATTACGTTACCGACGGCATAGGTGGCCAACACCACCAGCACAATGACCACCACGTGCTCACCCACCACCTTCCAAACCTTTTCGCCTTGGGTGTGTGCAATCGACGCGCTGAGCAGGCCAACGACCAGCAACCCCCAAGCGATGCTGATCCCTATCGCGACATGCAGATCCAGCCAGATGACCGGCAACGCGAAGGTCAACGCCATTAGCAATTTTGCGGTGAACGTCACGGCGGTGGTCAGCCACACCTGCCGCGCGCTGACGCGCGCGGCGAATTCTTCAGACAAGTGCATCCCCAACGCGTCGGACATCGCGTCTGCGATCGCGATGGTCAGTATCCCCCCCAACACCGCCTGCTTGGAATGGGTGCCTGCATACAGGCCCACCATCAGGCCCAGCGTGGTGATGACCCCCGAGGTAAGTCCAAAGGCCAGGCCACGTAACACCGGCAGCGCAATTTTCATCGCCCGCTAATCGAAGAAATGATAGTGTTTGCGCACCGGGTGCAACACCTGCCAGGTGCAGCGCATCCCGGAGGGAAACGTCACCAAATCACCCTCGCCTATGCGCACCGGCGTGCCGCCATCAGGCGTCACAATAACCTCGCCTTGCAAAAAATAACAGGTCTCGTGGCTGTCGTAGGTCCATGCAAACGCCGAGACCTCTTTCTCCCAAATCGGCCATTGCAGCACACCGCGTTGCGCAAGGTCCGCCGCAGAGGGTTGGTGGTTCAGTTCTATCTCCAGCAACGTTTGCATATTAGTCCTCCAGATAGGTGTAGCCCGTCAAACCTGTTTCCAATGCGGCCAAAAAATCCGTGCGTTGGGTTGCCGTCAACGTGGCGGCGGCGATCTTGTCGCGATAGGCCTGCAGCAAATCCTCGGCGCGGAAATGCACGTAACTCAGCACACCGTCGATGGTGTCGCCCTGTTCCGGCTCGGTGAGTCGATAACCACCGTCGGCCGTGAACTCCAGATTCACGGAATGCGTGTCGCCGAACAGGTTGTGCATATCGCCTAAAATCTCTTGATAGGCGCCGACCAGAAAAATGCCTAGTAAATACGGTTGGCCCGGCGTGTATTCATGTAACGGCAGGCTGTGTTCCACGCCGTCTTTATCG
>JAOUGF010000519.1 GCA_029857925.1 Gammaproteobacteria bacterium | reverse complement strand
CTCGTTATCAAATTCACCAGTGATTTCGTTCAGCGCGGCCTGCACGACGCGCAATTCCTCGGCCAATAATTCGCCTGCACGCGCCTGTTGCAAGGCATCTAAACCGCTGTGTAACGCCGCGCGCGCGCGTTGTAGTGCATCGACATGGCGTCGGCGTGCCAGAAAGGCGCCTTCGCCGGTATAACCCATCGCGTCTTTCAGATGTCCTCGTAAGATTTGCACGCCGATCCCCGATTTCGCCGACAACGCCACCGTCGTATAGTCTTCCCAGGCACCCAACGCCGCCGCGCGACCCGTGCTATCGATTTTGTTGAACACCAACGTCACCGCGACACCTGCGGGCATCTTGTGCAGCATCCCGCGTTCAACGTCGGTGATACCGCGTGTGTCATCCACCAATAACAACACGCGATCCGCACGCGCGACCTCCGCCCACGCGCGGCGTATACCTTCCTGTTCGATGACATCCGCGCCCTCGCGCAAACCGGCGGTATCTATAATATGCAAGGGCATGCCGTCGATTTGGATTTGTTCGCGCAATACATCGCGCGTAGTGCCCGGAATATCGGTGACGATCGCGCTATCGCGCCCCGCTAAACAATTTAACAAACTTGATTTGCCTGCGTTTGGTTGGCCCAAAATGACGACATGCATGCCATCGTTTAAGACCACCCCTTGCCTCGCTTCTTGAAAAATATTTTCCAAAGCGCAATGCAACGTGTGCGCGCGGGATTGCACTTGTGTATCCGCAAGAAAATCGATTTCTTCCTCCGGAAAATCGATCGCCGCCTCTATATACATGCGTAAGCTGATCGTCTGTTCCAAGATATCGCGTATGCGGTTAGAAAATGCGCCTTGCAACGAGCGCAACGCGGATCGTGCGGCGGCATCGGTGCTGCTATTGATGAGATCCGAGATCGCCTCGGCCTGCGCGAGATCCATCTTGCCGTTAAAAAATGCGCGTTGACTGAATTCGCCCGGCTTTGCGAGCCGCGCGCCTAATTCGCATGCGCGTTGTAACAACAAATGCATAACCACCGGGCCACCATGGCCCTGCAGTTCCAATACGTCATCGCCAGTGAAAGAATGCGGCGCATTAAAAATTAACGCCAGACCCTCATCGAGGATTTCGGAGTTTTTATCGAGAAAAACACCATATTGCGCGTAACGCGCGGCGGGAACGGCAGGTAATATCTGGTGCGCGATATCTTTTGCTCGCGGGCCGGAGACCCTCACGATACCTACGCCGCCACGCCCTGGCGGGGTGGCGATGGCGGCGATAGTGTCCTCAGAACCCGGATAAGACATGGCTGCTCGCCGCCCTATCCATCACGCATCTGCGTATTTACGGTAAATATATAATTGCTGTGCGATAGAGGTCACGGAGTTGACGATAAAATACACCATCAAACCGGCGGGGAAGAATGCCATAAACGCGACAAAGATCAGCGGCATATACATCAAGATCTTTTGTTGCATAGGATCCATGCCCGGGCTTGGATTCAATTTTTGTTGAAAATAGGTGATTGCGCCATAGGCGATCGGCAATACGTAGTACGGATCTTTTACCGACAAATCCTGCAACCAGAATATAAACGGCGCTTGACGCAACTCTACGCTTTCCATCAACACCCAATATAGAGCGATAAACACCGGCACCTGGATCAAATGCGGCCAGCAACCCGACATCGGATTGGCCTTTTCTTTTTTATACAATTCCATCACCGCTTGCGTATAGCGTTGTTTGTCATCGCCGTAACGCTCGCGCAATGCCTGAAATTTCGGCGCGATCTTTTTCATCTTCGCCATCGAACGGTAGGCGGACTCTGATAATTTATAAAACGCGAGTTTGACCGTCAACGTTAGCAAAATGATCGTCCAACCCCAGTTACCTATCCAACGATAGATAAATTCCATCAACAAGTAGATCGGATCCGCGACCAACGTCAGCCAGCCGTAGTCGACCGTCAGAGGTAGATTTTCCGCCGCGGACTCTAGGCGTTTTTGTTCTTTCGGGCCGATATACATCGCGGTCGTCAACGTGCCTTGGCCGCCTGCGGGCACTAATGTCTCTGCCCCTGTGACGCCTAAAATATGGTAACCGCCCTCCACTGTGCGCGCATACACCCCATGCACTTGATCTTTAGGCGGCAACCACGCGGCGATAAAATAGTGTTGCAACATCGCCACCCATCCGCCTTTGCTTCCGCTCGGCGGCGGTTGATATTTCGCCATATCGCTGAATGCGATTTTTTCATAAGGCTTTTCCGGTGTAGATACTACCCCGCCCGAATAGCTGTAAACGAATTGCGTTTTACCGGGTTCGTCGTATTCTGTGCGTTGAAATTGCCCATACAAACGACCGCGCCACTCATTAGCGCTGCTGTTCACTATTTGATAATCCAGATTTACGACGTAATTATCGCGATGAAATGTATAAATCTTTTTCACCGTCGTACCGTTTGCGGCCTGCCAAGTAAACGCCACCG
>JAOUGF010000518.1 GCA_029857925.1 Gammaproteobacteria bacterium | reverse complement strand
TTGGAACCCTATGGATTTCTGATCCTACTGGTGTTGATGATGACCAATGTCCTGACTTGGATCATGGCTCCGCCTTTGACGGCATTGCGTAGGCTTTTGTTCAACGTCGCAGGATTATAAGGAGGCACTGTGCTCGCAAATACAAATATGCACCCACGTGTGTTATCGGGGATGCGTGCGACCGGGCGATTACACCTCGGGCATTACCATGGGGTGTTGAAAAACTGGATTAAGCTGCAACACGAATATGAGTGCTATTTCTTCGCTGCGGATTGGCACGCACTGACCACCCATTACGAAGACCCTAGCCGTATCGAAGAGAATGTATGGGATATGGTGGTGGATTGGTTGGCGGCCGGAGTGAATCCCGGTGCCGCCAAGGTGTTCATTCAGTCACAGGTGCCGGAACACGCCGAATTACATTTATTGTTGTCCATGATCACGCCGTTAGGCTGGTTAGAGCGTGTGCCTACCTATAAAGATCAACAAGAAAAACTCAAAGAAAAAGACCTTTCGACTTATGGCTTTCTGGGTTATCCGGTATTGCAGAGCGCGGATATCTTGATCTATAAAGCGAGTCAAGTACCGGTAGGCGAAGACCAGGTCGCGCATATAGAAATAACGCGTGAGATCGCGCGGCGGTTTAATCATTTATACGGGCGTGAGCGCGGTTTTGAAGACAAGGCCGAGGCCGCGATCGCGCGACTTGGCAAGAAAAACGCACAGTTATACCGCAATGTGCGCAAACGTTATCAAGAATCCGGTGATCAAGAGGCCCTTGAAACCGGGCGCGCGTTGTTAGATGAACAACATTCGATGTCCTTGGGTGATAAAGAGCGATTGTTTGGATATTTAGAAGGTTCAGGGCGCATCATCCTGCCGGAACCGCAGGCCTTATTGACGCCTACGTCGAAGATGCCTGGCCTGGACGGGCAAAAGATGTCCAAGTCCTACGATAATGTGATCAGCCTGCGCGATGACAAAGAAACGATAGAAAAGAAGATGCGCACGATGCCCACCGATCCGGCGCGGGTACGCCGCACGGACGCTGGTGACCCTGATAAATGCCCGGTGTGGCAGTTTCACCTATTGTATTCGGCGGAAGACGTGAAGGCGTGGGTACAACAAGGGTGTCGCAGTGCGGGTATAGGTTGCAT
This sequence comes from Gammaproteobacteria bacterium, assembly GCA_029857925.1. Taxonomy (GTDB): domain Bacteria; phylum Pseudomonadota; class Gammaproteobacteria; order S012-40; family S012-40; genus CAKKRP01. The sequence continues at coordinate 1,334 of JAOUGF010000518.1, read as the reverse complement.
AGAATGCAAACGCCCGGTCATTGACGCGGTTGCGCAAGAATTGGCGCCTATTCAAGCGCGCGCTCAGGCCTTGTCGGAAGATATGAAATCGGTACAGTCGATCATCGCCGAAGGGTGTGCAGCCGCGCGCGATATCGCCAGTGAAACCTTGGCCGAGGTACGCCAAGTGATGGGTCTAAAATACCGTTAACGCGGTTTATTCCGATCGGGATCGTTAGAAAGGAAAATATACAAGTGGAAATTTCGCTCGCTGAAGCCATCGTCGTACCTGAAGCATTGCGCCCGTTGGCGAAGGTGTTAGGGTCGCCGTACCTGGAAATGCCGCGCGATCTCTATATCCCGCCGGATGCATTGGAGGTGTTTTTAGACGCCTTTGAAGGGCCGTTAGATTTATTGTTATACCTGATTAAGCGTCAAAACCTCGATATCCTCGATATCCCGATTGCCGAGATTACGCGGCAATATATGGATTATGTCGAATTGATGAAGGCGATCCACTTGGAATTGGCGGCGGAATACTTGGTGATGGCGGCGATGCTGGCCGAGATCAAGTCTCGGATGTTGTTGCCGCGCCCGCCGATTGAAGAAGAAGAAAACGATCCGCGTGCGGATTTAGTGCGGCGTTTGCAAGAATATGAACGTTTTAAGTTAGTGGCGATGGAACTCGATCAAATTCCGCGCGTCGGACGCGATGTGTATTTGGTGAGCGTGGCGGAACCGGAACGTAAAGTGGTGAAACTGCATCCCGAGGTCGATTTGCGCGAATTATTATCGGCATTTAAAGATGTTTTGAAACGTGCGGAACTTTACACCCACCACCATGTAAAAATGGAACCATTGTCGGTGCGTGAACGCATGACCAATGTGATGGCGACATTGCGTGCCGATCAATTCGCCGACTTTAACTCATTGTTTACAGTGAGCGAGGGGCGTCGCGGCGTGGTGGTGACATTCTTAGCGGTGTTGGAACTGATAAAAGAACGTTTGATTGAACTGGTGCAAAACGAGGCCTATGGGCCCATCTATGTGAAGGCCGTGGCATGACGCAGAACCCTACACTGAAGCAAATTATTGAGGCCGCATTGTTTGCCGCAGGTGAACCGATTTCTCTGGAACGCTTGAAAGACATGGTGCCTGCGGAAGACTTGCCCGCCGATTCCGATTGGGAGGGCGCATTGGACGCGCTGGCGGCGGATTACGCCGGTCACGTGCTGCAATTGCAGAAGGTTAGTTCGGGCTATCGGTTCCAGGTGCGTGCGTCGATGGCGCCATGGGTCGCCAAATTGTGGGAAGAGCGCCCCGCGCGCTACACCCGTGCCTTGCTCGAAACCTTG
>JAOUGF010000517.1 GCA_029857925.1 Gammaproteobacteria bacterium | reverse complement strand
GTGCGGTTTGCATAATGCGCGCGGGTTTCGTCGGCAACACCTGCGTATCGTGCAAACACCCTATCGCAGTGTGCCGTTGGATGAATTATTTCCGTATCCCGCGAGCAGCCAACTGAACGTGTGACCCCCTCCCGCAGAACGTCCCAATACGTTACACTGTGCGGCTTTCTCCGTCGTCAACCTCGATTAGGATAGGCAATGCGTAGCCATTATTGCGGTCAAGTAAACGAAAACTTTATAAATCAAACAGTTACTCTGTGTGGCTGGGTGCATAGGCGGCGCGACCATGGCGGCGTGATCTTTGTCGATCTGCGGGATCGCGAGGGCTTGGTGCAGGTGGTGTTCGATCCGACCCAGGCCGAGGTGTTTGCGACGGCCGAGCGTTTACGCAGCGAATTTGTCATCCAGGCCATCGGTGTGGTGCGCGCGCGCCCCGACGGCACGGTGAACCCGAATCTGGCGACCGGCAAGATCGAGGTTGCGGTACAACAACTCACAATATTCAATCGTTCCGAAACCCCGCCGTTCCAACTCGATGAGATGGATGTCTCTGAGGAACATCGGTTGCGCTATCGATATTTGGATTTGCGCCGTCCGCAAATGTTTTCGCGCATGCGTATGCGTTCACAGGTGGCGCGTTATATCCGCAATTATCTCGACAACAACGGCTTTATGGATATCGAGACGCCGATGTTGACGAAGGCCACGCCGGAAGGCGCGCGCGACTATCTGGTACCGTCGCGCACGCATCAGGGGATGTTTTTCGCGTTACCGCAATCGCCGCAGTTGTTTAAGCAGTTATTGATGGTCGCGGGCATGGACCGCTACTATCAAATCGTGCGCTGTTTCCGCGATGAAGACCTGCGTGCCGATCGCCAGCCCGAATTCACGCAAGTCGATATCGAGACCTCGTTTTTGAGCGAAGAACAGATCATGGTCTTTGTCGAAGAGATGATCCGCGAGGTGTTCAAGCAGGTGTTGAACGTCGATCTGCCCAATCCGTTTCCGCGCATGACCTACGCCGAGGCGATGCGGCGCTACGCGTCCGACAAGCCCGATTTGCGTATCCCGATGGAATTGATCGACGTCGCGGATCTGCTGAAAACGGTGGAATTCAAGGTCTTTTCCGGCCCCGCCAATCAAAAGGACGGGCGCGTGGTGGCCTTGTGCCTGCCCAAAGGCGGCGAATTGTCGCGCAGTGAAATCGACGAATATACGAAATTCGTCGGCATTTATGGCGCCAAAGGGCTGGCCTATGTGAAGGTCAACGACCCCGCTGCGGGGCGCGAAGGTCTGCAATCTCCGATTTTAAAATTCTTGCCCGATGACGCGATCGCCGAAATCATGCGTCGCACTGGCGCCCAAAAGGGTGACCTGATTTTCTTCGGCGCGGACAAGGCCAAGATCGTTAATGAGTCGATGGGCGCGTTGCGCATCAAACTCGGCCACGATCGCGGCCTGTTGCAAGGGACATGGAAACCGTTATGGGTGGTTGATTTCCCGATGTTCGAATGGGATGAAAAAGAAGGTCGCTGGACGGCCATCCACCACCCGTTCACATCACCCAAGGAAGAGGACATCGTGCGTCTGACCAGCGACCCCGGCGCATGTCTGTCACGGGCCTATGACATGGTGTTAAACGGCACCGAGATCGGCGGCGGGTCTATGCGTATCTATCGCGCGGAGGTGCAAGAAACGGTGTTTCGCGCGCTGGGCATTTCTGATCAAGACGCGCAAGAAAAGTTCGGATTCCTGCTCGACGCGCTACGGTTCGGCTGCCCGCCGCACGGCGGCCTTGCGTTCGGCCTAGACCGCTTGGTGATGTTGATGGCGGGCGCGCATTCGATCCGCGATGTGATGGCCTTCCCAAAGACGCAAACGGCGGCATGTATGCTGACCGGCGCGCCGTCGGAGGTTGCCGCTACCCAGTTACGTGACCTGCATATCCGTGTGCACAAGCCGGTAGCCGCAACCAAGGAATAAGCGAAAAAACAGTTTAAAACCGCGAACTAATTGACGATTTACCCAGTCCTACACTATGCTGGGCAATAGCGGGTGCGGAATTTGGCCTGTTAATAAAAAATATGCAAATCTTTCAAGATTTTGCGCGTGGTGGCGGGGTAAGGGTTAGCGTAGAGAGGATAGGCGGGGCGTCCGCTATAGTGTGAGGACGCCGTGCACAGTGAGAGGTGAAAACCACATGAATATGCCCGCGATCGCTTTGCAAAGGCAGGCGGTGTTGAACAGTGAAGATTGTGATGCGCGCATCGTTGCCGCCAAGCAAAAGCTGGGCGATAGGTTGGTGATACTGGGGCATCACTATCAGCGCGAAGAGGTGTTTAAGCACGCGCATTTTTCCGGCGATTCGCTGCGTTTATCGCGGTTGGCCGCGGATTCTAAGGCCGATTACATCGTGTTTTGCGGTGTGCATTTTATGGCGGAGGTCGCGGACATCTTATCGCGACCCGAACAAGTCGCTATTTTGCCCGATTTGTCCG
>JAOUGF010000516.1 GCA_029857925.1 Gammaproteobacteria bacterium | reverse complement strand
TCGTGGATAGGCGGTGATCGCGACGGCAACCCTAATGTCAAACCGGAGACCACCGTTGAGGCCTTACGCCACCAAGCACAGGTCGCCCTGTTAGAATATATCGTGCGCATACGCGAATTGGGGCAACGCCTCACCCACTCCGCGAATTTCACTCAGGTGTCGGCGGAGTTTGTCGAGAATCTACGTGATGACGACGCATATATTTCCGACGTGTTTGCTGAAAGCCCAGAACGTTTTGGCGGTGAACCCTACCGCCGCAAACTGCGGATCATGCGCTTCAGGTTAGAACGCAACCTCGTCGCGATTAAACGTTCTCTAGATGGTACACCGGTAGAAAAACACCCCGCGCACTATCCGTCTGAGGTTGAATTTCTTAAAGACCTTAATGTAATGCGTACCTCGCTATTGGAAAACGGCGATCATACCATCGCCAACGGGGAACTGTTAGACCTGATTCGCCTGGTCGAATCCTTCGGCTTCTTCCTTATGAAGCTCGATGTGCGCCAAGAATCCACACGCCATACACAGGCCGTCGCGGAATTGTTCGCGCATTTTTGGGGTGGTGCCGACTATGAGGCCGAGAATGAAGAAGGGCGTATGCGTTTGTTGGAAGACGCCTTGTGTCGCGACCATCTACCACACATAGACGCCACGCGTTTGTCAGAAAATACGGCGGAGACCTTGGGTGTGTTCAAGGTCATGCAGCAAATGCGTGAAGAGCTCAGCCCCGAGGCCTTTGGGCACTATGTCATTTCTATGACGCACGCACCCAGCCACGTTATGGAAGTCATGCTTTTGGCGCGCACCGCCAATCTTGCGGGTCGCCAGGATCAGCAATGGTTTTGCAACATCCGTATATCGCCGCTATTCGAGACGATAGAAGACCTCGCACACATCGAACCCGTGATGACAGACCTGTTCGATAATGCCACGTACAGCGCCTTACTGAGGGCCTCCGGCAATATGCAAGAGGTCATGCTGGGTTATTCCGATTCTTCTAAAGACGGTGGGATATTAAGCTCCGGTTGGAACCTCTACCAAGCGCAAATTAAAATCACCAAACTCGCGCGCGAACGCGGCGTGCAATGCCGTTTATTTCATGGGCGCGGCGGTACCATTGGGCGTGGCGGCGGTCCCACACACCAATCCATCCTCGCTCAACCGGCGGGCACGGTACACGGGCAAATAAAATTTACCGAACAAGGTGAAGTGCTCAGCTTTAAATACAGCAATATCGAAACCGCGATATATGAATTGACCGTGGGTGTCACGGGGCTATTAAAATCGAGTCTGTCCGTTGTGGGTCAACAAAAGTCTGTTAAAAAACAGTACTCACGTGTAATGGAACAAATGGCCGAGGCATCAGAAAATGCCTATCGCGAGTTCACCGAACGCACGCCTGGGTTTTTGGACTATTTCTATGAGGCCACCCCCGTCCGCGAGATCGGCATGCTTAATATCGGCTCGCGCCCTTCACACCGCAAAAAAGGGGATCGCTCAAAAAACTCAGTGCGCGCCATTGCGTGGGTATTTGGGTGGGCGCAATCACGTCAAGTTTTGCCCGGATGGTTTGGTGTCGGCAGCGGGCTAATGAGTTACTTGGATGAAGACCCTGAGCATATTGCATTGGTTCAAGAGATGTACGAACATTGGCCGTTTTTCCGTACGTTACTAAGTAATACAGAAATGAGTTTATATAAGGTGGACCTTACGATCGCCGAAGAGTACGCCAAACTTTGCAGTGATCAAGCGCAAGGCATGGCGATCTTTGACATAGTGCGTCAAGAATTTGCGCGCACGTTGGAGGGCATATTGCGAGCGGAAAGCGCGCGCCACTTATTACAAGACAACCCCGCGTTGGCGGTAACCTTGGCGCGTAGACACCCGTATTTGGATCCACTGAACATTATTCAAGTCACGCTGCTGAAACGTTATCGCGAACTGAATGAAGATGATCCACAACGTGCGGTCTGTCTTGACCCTTTGTTGCGTACCATCAACGCCATTGCGACCGGCGTACGCAACACCGGCTAGCACCCCTCCTCGCAACCAACGACAATTTGAGATTGAGCATGCCAACGCTTACGTTGGCATGTCGTTAACACCATCGCTGGATTAAATTTTGAATTGGTTGGCGTTATAATTTTTCAGCCACTGTTCAAAGTCTTCCGCACGGAGGGGTTTGGCAAAGTAATAGCCTTGCGCTGTATCGCATGACCACATAGCGAGCGCTTTTAATATTTCTATATTCTCCACCCCTTCGGCAACGACCGTTTTTGACATATTGTGCGCCAAATCTATCACAGAACGCACCACAAACGCGTCACTCCCCCCATGCAACATATTCATAACAAAAGAGCGATCAATCTTGATAGTATGCACCGGCATCGACTTTAAGTACGCCAGCGAAGTATAACCCGTCCCAAAATCATCGACCGCCAAATAGGACCCCATATCACTTAAACGCGTCATCACTTCAATCGCCTTCGCAGCATCCAAC
>JAOUGF010000515.1 GCA_029857925.1 Gammaproteobacteria bacterium | reverse complement strand
CGGATATTCCAAATTCCGGAGGGCTTACCTTTACCGCTGGCACCTTGAATCTCGGCAGCGCGTCTGCGGCGCAGATCGACACCTTTGGTGTCAATGGCATTTCTTGTTTGTCTATTCAAGGCACCGCCGTCGTCAATTTGGCCGGTACATTGGACATGAACGGCAGTGTGACCGGCAATGGCGGGGCCGGAACGCTGAATATGGGCAGTGCCACGATTTTTTTCGGTGGTTCGTCCTGGGCGAACAACAGCGTGTTCACCGCCAACCCCGGTTCGTCCACCTTCATTATAGACACGCCATCCGCTATCTCTACATCCGTTACTACCGGAACCTTGGGTTCATGGAATAATATTATTTCCACCACCACCAAAACGGTGACGTTTCAGGACGGATTTACCGCCGCCAATTTTACCGGCAACACGCCGTCGGCGTGGTTTAATTTTTTGGGTGGCGCAAATTACAATATCAGCGGCACATTTACGTTGAACGGACAGGCCGCAGGCACCAAGATACGCATGCGCTCGACGATAATCGGGACGCGTTACAATCTAAATGTCACCAGCGGCGTGCAATCGGTGTATTACGTCGATGTGCAGGATGCCGAGGCGTTAGGCAACGATATCTACGCCTATAACTCGACTAACACCGGGAACACCGACGCCGGTGCCGGGACGCCGCAGTGGGTGTTTGGAACGGTATTGTTGGTCACCAACACCAATGACGCCGGTGCGGGCAGTTTGCGGGCGGCGATGACGGCGGCGGTCGCGACCAATGCGATCATGTTTGATACTACGGTATTTTTAGTCGGTACGCCCGCCACCATCAATTTGCTCAGCACACTGCCCAATATTAGCCAGGGCAGTATCACCATCGACGCTTCCAACGCGGGCGTGATCCTGAACGGCGCGGGTGCGGGCGCGGGCGTGAGTTGTCTAACCCTCGCGTCGAATAACAATACCGTCCGTGGCTTACGCATTGCGGGCTGCACCGCCAACGGTATCTTGATTTCCAGCGGTACCGGCAACGTCATCGGCGGCGATCGCACTGCGGGTAGTGGGCCAAACGGTCAGGGTAATACGATTGTTAGCAACGGCATAGACGGCGTGTCGGTTAGTTCCACCAATAATTATATCTATGGAAACTACATCGGCACCGACGGAACGGCGGCGCTGGGCAACACCGCGAACGGTGTGCGCATCAACGCGAGCACGAATACAATCGGTGGATTGATTGCAGGGCAGCGCAATGTGATTGCTGGAAACGGATTGGACGGTATCACGGTGTTGTTGGCACCGGCCAACGTGGTGATACAAAACAATTACATCGGTACCAATGCGACGGCCACGGCGGCGTTGGCGAACGGTGGACACGGGATAAACGTGGGCAGCGCGGCCAATCCGCTGACCATCGGCGGTTTGAGTGCGGCCGCGGGCAATGTGATTTCCGGTAACACCGGCAGCGGGATTTTTGTTCACAACACCACCTCTATGACCTATGTCTACGGCAATTACATCGGCACCAACGCCGCCAGCGCGGCCTTGCCGAACACGGCGATGGGGCTGCGTTTGGAGGCCGGACAAGTCTATTTGGGCAATGCGGGCGAGGCGCAGTCAAACGTCATCGGTGCCAACGGTGGCTTGGGTATTTCCGAAACCTTGTTGACCAGTGTGTTGTGGCTGGGCGGCACGGTGACGGTGAAAGACGACGTGCTGTTCAAGGACGGAAGTATCATTTTAGGCACAGCGACATTGCAGGTGTCCGGTAATTTCGATTACAACGTCGTCGATGTCAATGCCAACGGCTCCACCGTGGTTTTGAATGGCACGGCAGCGCAAAGCGTGACCTTGGCGACCACGGCCAATGCGCAATGTACATTAGGCACGTTCTGTTTTGAGAACCTGAACGTGACAAACAATACGGCGCCAGTGACGTTCACCAGCGTCACGGGCGACAGTTTGACGGTGAAGAATTTAACCGCGATCACGCCGAATACGCAATTGAATTTCCTTGGCGGATTGACACATACCATCAGTGGCATACTGAATTTGAATGGTCATGCCACTGGCACGCGCGTTAAATTGCGCTCGACGAATGCCACGCAATACGCGCTAAACGTCACCGGCGGCGCACCGACGGTCAGTTATGTCGATGTGCAATACGCTGCCGCGTCGACTAACGATATTAATGCTTATTATTCGCTCGACAGCGGATTCAATGACAATGGCACGGCCACGCCGCAATGGGTGTTCAACACCTCGTTACTCGTCACCACCACCGCCGATAGCGGAAATGGGAGTTTGCGCGCCGCGATGACCAGCGCGGTGGCGGGCGATACGATATTGTTCGATCCGAACGTGTTTTTAGTCGGGTCGCCTGCGACAATCACGACGATAAGCGCGCTACCGAATATGAGTGTGGGGTCGGTCGCCATCGACGCATCGAATGCGGGCGTGATACTGAATGGCGCCTCCGCGGGGGCAGGGGAGAGCGGCATTACCATTG
>JAOUGF010000036.1 GCA_029857925.1 Gammaproteobacteria bacterium | reverse complement strand
TACTACGCTTCATCAAAGCCTCCAAATGACGTAAGAAAACGCTACCAAACCACGAGTTGATACCACTGTGTATAGATGCGATACCTTCTATATCTAGAGCACAGCCCCTATCTTTTCCAAAAACGTTGTAGACAATCACCAAGCGTTAGTTAGGTTTTCGTCAACTCCAACGATTACTTTAGTATTCTATGTGTGATTCTTGTTAGTTTTCATCACGCGAAACTTTGCGTAACAGTCTATCCAGTGTGCGCGTTGATAATACACGCTTTAGCCACGCGAACAAAGAGGTCGGCACCGTGACGCGATAGCGCGGGCGCGGATTTGCGCTTTCAAGCGCGGCAATGACCGCCTGCAATACCGCCTCCGGCGGCAGTGTAAACGGCGCGGCGGGGCCTTTTTTTGTCAATCGTCGTTCCATACCCCAATATACCTCGCGAAAATAGCTTGATTGTGGATCTACGTTTTTTTTGTACATTGCAAATGCGTTCGCGCGAAACTTGCTTAGGATGGGCCCCGGTTCGATCAGGCTTACATGTATGCCGCTGCCGTGCAACTCCAAGCGCAGCGTGTCACTCCAGCCTTCAATGGCATATTTGCTTGCATTATAGGCACCGCGAAACGGCAATGCGATAATGCCCAACACCGAACTGTTTTGAATAATACGGCCATAGCCTTGTTTGCGCATAATCGGGATCACGCGATTTGTGAGCTCCCACGGGCCGAAGACGTTGGTCTCAAAGTTGTCACGTACCCACGCGCGCTGTAGATCTTCCACCGCCCCTGGCTGGGCGTATCCGGCATTGTTAAACAATGCGTACAACGTGCCTCCGGTCTCAGAGACCACTTGCGCCACCACCTCACGTATCATCGCGCTGTCGGTGACATCCAATTGTAACGCGCGCAGCCCGCGTTCGCGCAACTGCGCGACATCGTGCTGCTGGCGTGCCGTCGCAAACACACGGTAGCCGCGCGCAGCCAGACCTTCCGCGACACAAAGCCCGATACCGCTGGAACAACCGGTAATTAATATACTCTTGCGATCCATGTACATCTCACACGACTTGATTGAGGGCCGTACTCCACAAAGGGGCTAAAAATACGCTATTTGTGGGGTGCGCGATGCTATCGGTACTCCAAATATGCCGCACGCCCGCGCGATGTAATTTATTCAGCGCATCATGCGCAAATAGTGGATGTGTCACCGCGACATCGATATTGACCACCCCGCGCGATCGCAGCATGCCGCATATTGTCACCAAGGTGCCGCCGCTGCTCACGACATCGTCTACCAACACGACATCCCGGCCTTGCCAATCCATTTCCGGCAGCGTTATGACAACACGCTCATCGCCTTCGCGTACCTTGGTGGCGACCGCGGAATCTAATTTTGCCGCCTGCGCCATGCGCTGTACCCACTGCCCCGATTCCTCATCGGGACCCAGCAAACAGGGGGTACCACCACGCGCACGCACAAACTCGCCTAAAATTTGCGCCGCAGTCAGGTTGACTGCACGATGCAGGGGCACCGCTGCGGTCAACTCATGTGTGCGATGCAGATGCGCATCTATAGTGTATATGGAATCAAATAAGTTCGCCAACCAACGACCGATAATGGATTGACTCACGGCCTCGCCGGGCGTATTTTCGGCGTCTTGACGCATATAACACAAATAAGGCGCGATTAGACTCAATTCATGCACACCTTTTTCACGCAAGGTTTCCACCACCAATAGCAATTCAATAAGTTTGTCGTTGGGGTGTGCAAGGCTACGATAAAGAATCACGTGTGCGGCAGGGTTTAGCGGGATACGCACGCGCAATTCGTCATCAGGAAAGCGATGCGATTCTATGCACCGGCACGCGATGCCCATTGTATCGGCCAGACGTTGCGCGGCGGCGCATTCATCGGAAAAGTACATGATCTCGCGCGCCGTCATCGTCAAAACTCCACGAAGGCCTTGGGTACCTCGTCGGCGTTGCCGACATGATACCCCAAGGATTGTTGCGAATAACTCAACGCGAATTGATAATCCGCAGGATATTCCGCATAGACACGATACAGTGGCTCGCCCGCCGTCACCGGATCGCCCAATTTTTTCAGTAAATCGACGCCCGCACCTTTGGCGCTGGGCGCACCCGCCAGGCGCGCGAGCCGCGACATATAAAAATTGTCGATCGAAACGACCACGCCGGCGGTTGGCGCGCGTATCTCAAAATTCAATTTGCCTAGCGGTGTCAGCGCCTTTTGCGCGCCCTGTGCGTTGATAATCGCATTCATTTTCGACAACGCGCGCCCGGAATCCAAGATGTCGCGCGCAATGCCATAACCGTAGCCGCCGCGCACGTCGGGATCGAATTCAATAATTCGACCCGCCAAACGCAACGCCTTCTGACGCAAATCGGCAGGCGCGTCGGGATGATTTTGCAACACCTGCATCACGTCGCGCGCCTCCAATACGGGGCCGATGCCACGCCCTATCGGTTGCCGCCCGTCGGTGATGATACATTCGAGGTGTATGCCCATGCGATCGCCGACAAATTCAAATAATTTGCGCAAGCTCAATGCCTGACGCATGTGCCGCACCTTGGCGGTCGGCCCGACGGGAATGTCTATCAACAGGTGACTGGAACCCGCCGCGAGTTTTTTTGACAAAATCGACGCAATCATTTGGCCTTGCGAATCTATGCCCAGGGGCCTTTCAACCGCAATCAACATATCGTCCACCGGCGCCAACCGCGCGGTGCCGCCCCACGCCAGACACCCGCGATGCTCACGCACGATTTGATGCAATTTTTCCGGCGCCAATTCTACTTGTGCAAGCACCTCCATCGTATCCGCCGTGCCCGCAGGCGAGGTGATCGCACGGCTGGAGGTCTTGGGCATCAACATGCCATGCGCGGCGACGATAGGAACGACTAACATGGACGTGCGATTGCCGGGCAGTCCACCGATACAATGTTTGTCAACGACCAACGATTCATCCCAGTTCAAGCGATCACCGGATTCCAGCATCGCGCGCGTCAGGTGCCACACCTCATCGCGATCCAGCCCGGTCTGGCCGGAGGCGACTAAAAACGCCGCCATTTCCATTTTGGAATAGCGACTGTCATTGATGTCACGTGTGATCGCGGAGTAATCGGCGTAGCTAAGGCGTTCGCCGTTGATTTTGCGGCGTACCGCATCCATAGAATCCGGCGGTTCGGCATGCGCGATATGCACTAAACTGCCGTCCGCGATACCAAACACCTTAAACGCGTGCTCGGATAACCCGAGTTCATCCGGCCCCACGATGTTCGCGTCATCAACGACATTCAACACCGCCAGCACGCGTTGACCGTTATTGCTGATTTCCACCTTGGACAAGGCCTGAAAGCCTTCAGCACGGTACACCGCGCAATCACGATGCAGGTACGCGACATTCTCGCGGTAGGTATCAATACCTAATCGGCACAGGCGCAACGCGCCGACCTGCGTATTCGTCGATTTTGGTTTGCGTGTCTTGGACATTGATGTTCCTCTACACCGGCTCCGCCTCTGCATCGGGGTGTCGCTGTTCCTGTTGCAAACGCCACATTTGCGCATACACACCTTGCGCAGCCACCAACGATTGGTGTGTGCCGCGTTCTACGATACGGCCCTTATCCAACACCAAGATTTGATCGGCATCCACGATCGTAGACAAGCGATGCGCGATGACCAAGGTCGTGTGATTCGCGGCGACCTCCGCCAACGCGCCCAAGATCGCCTGTTCCGATTTTGAATCCAGCGCCGACGTCGCCTCGTCAAACACCATGATTTTTGGATTTTTCAAAATGGTGCGCGCGATCGCCACGCGTTGCTTTTCGCCGCCAGAGAGTTTTAAGCCACGCTCGCCGACCTGGGTTTCATATTTGTTCGGCAACTGAATAATGAAATCGTGGATGTGCGCCAAACGCGCCGCCTGCTCCACTTCCGCGACGCTCGCCTGGGGTTTTGCATAGGCGATATTGTAATAAATGGTGTCATTAAACAACACCGTGTCTTGCGGTACGATGCCGATCACGGCGCGCACCGACGCCTGTGCGGTGTCACGGATATCCTGGCCGTCGATCAGGATGCGCCCGCCGCTGACGTCGTAAAAACGAAATAATAAACGCGCGAGCGTGGACTTGCCGCTGCCACTGGGCCCCACCACGGCGACCTTTTTGCCCGGCGCGATATCAAAACTCACGTCGTGCAAGATTTGGCGTTCGGGCTGATAGGAAAAATCCACATGTTCAAAGCGTATCGCACCCGGCCCCACGCGTAACGTCGGCGCATCCGGTTTGTCTTTGATTTCGGTGTGTTCGCGCAACAACGAAAACATACGTTCCATATCCGCCAACGAATGTTTGATCTCGCGATAAACGAACCCTAAAAAATTCAGCGGCATGTAGAGTTGCAGCAAGAATGCGTTGACCATCACCAGATCGCCCAACGTCATCGTGCCATCGACGACGTGTTGCGCCGCCAATGTCATCAAGGCCGCCACGCCTATCGCGATTATCGTGCCCTGACCGACATTCAACAACGACAACGACGTCTGGTTCAACACTGCGGCGCGTTCTAATTTGGCCAGATTTTCATCGTAACGATCCGCTTCGAAATCTTCGTTACAGAAATATTTAACGGTCTCGTAATTTAACAAGCTGTCGATCGCGCGTGTATTGGCCTTGGAATCGAATTCATTCAATTGACGACGATGACTCATGCGCCATTCGGTGACGTAAAGCGTATAGGCGATATACGCGACGATCGTCCCCAAGGTGATGAATGCAAACGTCGGTTCATATTTGTTTAACAAGATAATCGTTACTAGGCCGATTTCCGCCAACGTCGGCAAAATATTGAATAACGTAAAATTCATTAAAAACACGACGCCGCGCGTGCCGCGCTCGATGTCACGCGATACCCCGCCGGTCTGACGTTCAAGGTGAAAGCGTAACGCAAGCGAGTGCAGGTGTCTAAACACCCGCACCGCGACACGCCGGATCGCGCGTTGGGTGACCTTGGAAAACACCACGTCGCGTAACTCACCGAAGAGCGAGGCGCTGAGGCGCAACAATCCATAGCCGATCAACAAGGCCAATGGCAGCACCAGTACAGGATTGCGTGTGGCGTCCAATTGGTCAACCACGTCTTTGAGCACCAGGGGCACGGAGACGTTGGCAATCTTGGCGGCGACCAATAACATCATCGCGACCGCCACGCGCACCTTAAACTCTTTGAAATAAGGAATGAGCTCTTTAATTGCGCGCCAATCACCAGGGCGCGTCTGCGGGAGTTCACGACGACGACTGACCATGTCCGGACTCCAAGTCTATGAAAACTAACAATGACCTATTATATCGCCTTTTAAATTTTTCGCGCCCCCTTGAAAAGTGACGATACTGACCTTATATTCTCCCCGCATTCCGTGTTGTATCGAGTAGAGATTATGCCCACCTATGAATATCAGTGTAACGCCTGCGGCCACGCGCTAGAAGCCTTTCAACGCATGGCCGACGCCCCGCTGACCGACTGCCCGGCTTGCGGCAAACCTATGCTGGAAAAAAAGATATCGGCCAGCGGCTTTCAACTGAAGGGCACCGGCTGGTATGAAACGGATTTCAAAGGTAAGCCTAAAAAAAAGCCTGAAGGGGAGGCCGCCTCCCCCGCCCCGTCGCCAGAAGTCAAGACTGAGAAACCTGCCGCTGCCGCCACCCCAGCCAAATCGGGTTCAGGTGATAGCACCTGACGGTTAGTGATGCTTCGCGCTGTGGGCGATTAATTCAGCAAGAAAATCCAGATAGGCGGCTTCATTCCATTTACGGCCGCCGAGGGCGCGGTAATGCACCATTCCCTGCGGGTCTACCAAAAATGTTGAAGGCAGGCCGCGCGGACGCCACCCTTCGGTATAGCTGCCGTCGGGGTCGCGTAACGAGGTGAGGTCTGCGGCGACACTGCCAAGAAATTCAAACACGGCGTCTTCGGAATCGGCGGTATTGACGATAAAAAACTGTATATCCTGACCTTGCATACGTTTCTGCAGTTGCGCGATATTGGGCATCTCTCGCCGACAAGGCACGCACCACGCCGCCCAAAAATGCACGAACGCCCAGTGACCGCGCGCTGCCGTGAGGTCAACCTTGCCGCCTGCGTCATTCACAACAATCAACGGGGGCGCGGGATAGAGTACGACCTCTTTGACGCCCACAGGCAGGTGTGCGACAGGGTGGACTGCATGCGCCGTCTCGATCAGCGTTAGCCCGCATATCGCAAACCACCAAAGCGAAAAACTTTTTAATCGAATGCGCATTGTACCCCCTTGATTAATACACGCTTGATTTTTTTGGCCCGGGTCTCGCCTACCACAAAGGAAAACTCAACATCAAAAGGCCCTCGCGTCGCCGCAAGTGTGACGTTTCCACCGACACCTTCATCGGGTTGAAGGTCTAGCGTTTCCGGCAACAGCGTCCAACGAAAGGTTGAACGGGCGTTCTGAGGCGCTTGTATTTGCTCCCAACGCTTGAACCATTGCGCACGCGTGGTGCGCGCAACATGCGCCCGACCGTGCGTAAAAGTCCACTTTTCCAGATCCATCCACAATACGTGATTGGTCTTGTTGTGTATGCCCCAAACGATGAAACAACGCTGGCGGGCCTCGTCTATCATTGCCTTAGGAAAACCACGACCTTCATAAAAAGAGGCGACTTGATCTGGCGAGCGGTTGTTCCCTGAGATCACGACGTCGGCATCTTCATAGCGCCAATCCTCGGCCATGACAGACATAGACGGAAGCGCCTGCATCGCTATTAGTAATAAAACTCTACGCATTGATTGACTCATTATCACGCTGCGAAATATAACAAAATACCATAGTTTTTTCTATGCCCACAGAAGTTTGGTCAATATATGCGGCCGCAAAAAAACTCAAGATTTGACTTGTAAGCACATAAAAACAATTTGTCCACTAATATTGCCAAAAACATTCAAAAGTCGTGCAAAGTTGACTATCTTTCTCTTACTAAGAACTACGTTAGTAACCTGAACTCTTGGTTGGCAACATCGCGTCGGTTACGCGGCTCTGCGGGCTGCACCGGGAAGTAGACCGGTTTTCCGACACACCACTTTTCCGCACGACCGATGCGGCGGCTTTACGGAAGCTCTAAAAGTCCGATCAAGCCGATAAGAGCCTGCCCCACAGTACTTTGGGCATGCCAAGGCGTAGATGGGCGAAAAAGCGCAGTTTACACGAAATTTACCGCTAGGCGGCCGCGCACTTTGCGCCCGTTTGCAACGCGATCGGCGCGGCTCTAGCGGATTTTTAGAGGTTTCCATATTTGCATTTCGGGGCAGCACAAACACTTAATATGAAAAATTCCGCCATAAGGAGATTGAAGTCATGACGATGATTTGTGTTATAGGGGCTACCAGAGAAATGTTGTGCCAGTTGGATGATACGTTTGACTACACCACGTTAGCATATGACGCAGATTGCGAAGAAGCCTTACGACAAAGCGGGGTGTGTCTCTATTATCACGATCCACAACAACCGCTGATGTTACGACAAGTGTTAATCATTAAAAAACGCTATCCCTCCCTACCCATAATTGTATTTTCCTTTGCGATGGACGAATACGCCCTATTGACCGCGTTGCGTGCCCGGGCATGGGATTATGTGGTATTACCCGCCGAGATCCATCATCTTCGTGAAATTATCGACGAAGTGACCACGCTAAAGCACCTTGCATCGGGCAAGGCGCCACGCCAAATATACTTTCCCGCCCGCACGGGCGATCAACCTCATATCGCCCTCCGTAAACCGTGGAAGACCTCACGTGCAGCGGAATATATTATCCAAAATTATTCGGGAAAAATCCGTGTAACCGCGTTGGCGCGCCTATGTAATATGAGTCAAGCCGTATTTTCGAAGTGTTTTAAACGCGAACACGGCGCCTCAGTGCGCGAATTTTTATTGCTCTATCGCATTGGGCTGGCAAAGGAGTTGTTGGCGAATACCGATAAAAAAGTGGATGTCGTCGCGTATGATGTCGGTTTCGATGATGCTTCGTATTTTATACGCAACTTCAAAAAATTGGAAAAATTGACCCCCCGCGCCTATCGAGAGAAACTCGCTGACCCAGGCCCCGCAGCGAACGAGGCCTATGGTTAGCGGCCTGTCGCACTGAGGACTGATCTACTGCGGAATTGGCCATATTTTTCGATCCTTTTCGTTAAATAGCGTCCGCTATTCGCGTCAAACGATCGAAAAATAGGCCTCTAGTGGCGTTCCCTCGCTGCGATCGCCTAAGTCCGACAGGCTGCTAGCATAATATTGCATTACAGCATGTTGCCAAACGGCACGCGACTAAAACGGGATATCGTCATCAAAATCGTCCAACTTACCCGCGTTTGCAGGCTTTTGCGGCGCGGGTGCGCTGCGCTGCGCGGCGCTGGGACGTTGCGCTTGATACGAGCTAGGCGCGGCACTGGGTGCATCGGAGAAATCATCGCCCATGGAGGGCGTGCTGCCTGCGCCGCCACGCCCGCCCAGCATCTGCATCTCATTCGCGACGATCTTAGTGGTGTACTTGTCTTCACCCGTGGTCTTGTCTTGATATTTTTCGGTACGCAGCGAACCTTCGACATACACCTGCGCGCCTTTTTTCAAATACTCGCCCGCGATTTCCGCCAAGCGACCGAAAAACGTGACGCGATGCCACTCGGTACGTTCTTGTTTTTCGCCGGTTTGTTTGTCCTTCCACGCTTCGGTGGTAGCGATGGTCGCGGAGGCGATGGCCTGGCCGCTGGGCATGTAACGCACCTCGGGGTCACGGCCTAAGTGGCCGACGATAATGACTTTATTGACGCCACGCGCCATAGTGTTGCTCCTATTTTTAACGAGGGGGTAGGGTCGAGCGTGCAGAATGACGGTACTGCGCACCCGGTTAGTGTATCCCAGTATAACCCAGATTTTCCATTCGCCATCTACTGCGAAATCTCGCCGCGCCAGCCACCCTCGCGCATTTGATTCAGGCGCAGGCGATCCAACGCATGATTGTCCACGCGTAAATAGGCCATCCCCTCCTCGGGAATAATCACCGCCTCGGCCACCCCTGTCACCCCCGTCAACAGGTTTACCAGGTGCGGCGCCTCCGCCGCGCTGACCTTGCCGACGGTAAAGGCCATACCGCTCAGATAGCGCGGATTGCGCATCCCATAGGCCAGGATAAACCACGCGACCAGCGCCAGACCGATAAACAAAAATACCACGCGTGGGCCATAGGCGCCGGTTAAGGCCCCCCCAACGCTGCCGCCTACGAACGCACCCAAGAACTGGCAAGTTTGGTAGATACCCATCGCCGTGCCCTTACTCTCTGGCGGCGAAATCTTGGCCACCAGGGACGGCAGGCTGGCCTCTAACAGATTAAACGCGGTAAAAAACACCACCAAGGACGCCCCAAAGGCCCATAAAGAACGACTGTCCACCAATAATAATTGCGCGACCGCCAACACCGCCACACCGCCGAGCAGCGCGGGTTTCATCTTGCGACGCTTTTCCGCAACGATGATGAACGGCACCATCGCCAGCATCGACACCACCATCACCGGCAAATAGATTTCCCACAGCGATTCCTTGGCCAGCCCCATCTCCTGCACGAGGATCATAGGCACTGCGATAAACACCGCCGTCAACGCCAAATGCAGCGTAAAAATACCCACGTTGAGCCGTTGCAGCTCCGCCTCACGCAGCACCGGCCCCAACAGACTCAACACCGGCGTCGCATCACGATGACGACGTTGCTCCGCAACATGGGGCACAACACCCCATAAAATGCCTATGCTGGCCAACGCCAATCCCGCAATCAACCAAAAGATGCCGTTGACGCCAATCAATCCGTCCAGCACCGGCCCCAACACCAAGGCCACTGCGAACGACAGGCCGATACTGGCGCCGATCACGGCCATCGCCTTGGTACGGTGCTCCTCGCGCGTCAGATCGGCGTTCAGTGCCATCACCACCGCGGCGATCGCACCCGCGCCCTGCACCGCCCGCCCGATAATCACGCCCCAAATATCGGTAGACACCGCCGCCATCACGCTGCCCGCCGCGAAAATCAACAAACCCACGGTAATCACCGGCTTGCGACCCCAACGATCGGAGGCCATGCCGAATGGGATCTGCAATACAGATTGGCTGAGCCCGTACACGCCCACCGCAAAGCCCATCAACGCGTAGGTCGCACCTTGTAATTGCCCGGCATACAGCGCAAACACCGGGAGTATCATAAATAACCCAAGCATTCGCACGGTATAAATCGCCGCCAGCGAGACCGAGGCCCGCTTCTCGCGCGCATTCATGCGGTCGCTGTAAATTTCTTGCATTTTAG